>CAYNNT010000011.1:0-4899 GCA_964398675.1 uncultured Brevundimonas sp. | reverse complement strand
CTTGCTCGACGCCATCAGATGCGTCGCCAGCAGCCACTTGTGCAGCGGGATGTGGCTACGCTCGTACACGGTGCCCATGACGGCGGTGAACGGTTTTCGGCAGTCCTTGCACTTGTAGAGGCCGGGTCGGGTGCTCTTGCCCTGAAGCAGTGTCGAGTTCCCGACCGTCCCGCAGTGTGGGCAGGTCCGACCGCCAGGCCAGCGCAGCGCCTCGAAGTGCTCTCTGGCCTCTTGTTCGTCGTGAAATATGGGATTGGTCAGGTCGGTCGTCATCGGTCGTGTCCTTACGACCAGACACTACCAGTTGGGGGTGGTATGTAAAGTGCATATTCGCCCCCCCGATCTCCGGCGACAGATCCTCCGCAGACGCGCTACACTCCCCTGACGCCCCGAGTCACCGCCCTTCCGGCGGCAGGCGGCGCAGGAGTTCCGGCCATGGCCAAGGGTCAAGTCAAGAGCAACAAGGAAGTCCGCAAACCCAAGGCCGAGAAGCCCAAGCCGTCCGTCTCGGTCGGCAGCAGCTCACCCTTCACCACCCCTCCCGGCAAGAAGTAGGGTTCGGGCCCCTTCCTCCGCACGGCGGAAGGATTCAGCTCCCCGCGTCAGCGTCCAGCCGGGCGTCGCATTCCGCCACACCGGCTCCGGCGTCCGCGCCGGCATAGAGGTCACGCGCCCCTTTCCAGGCGGCCTGCGCCGACTCCGCACGCCTCAGGCCGTCGAGCGCCAGCGCCTTGAGCCGCAGGGCGTTTGCCATGTCGAGCGATGTCGCCTGCCCGTTCGCGGAATACAGCGCCGCCGCCTGTTCCGCATGGGCCAGGGCTTGCTCAAGATGGTCCGCCGCCCGGTCCAGATCGGACAGATGGCGCAGCGCATGGGCCTGGAGCAGGGGCGCGCCGCTTTCCCGACTGAGGGCGGCGGCGCGGGCGTAGGCGTTGCGGGCGTCCCCGGCCCTGCCCTCCGTAGCGGCTTCACGCGCCGCATTCAGATGGGCTTCAATCGCGTCGGTCATGGCAGGCTCCGGATGAGCCGCAGCCTAGCACGGCCGGCGCCGGAACCGGGCCGTCCTGTCGCAGGCAGGGCGGGTGGCGCGCGGTGACGAGGCTTGCCATGGTGGCTAATGTCCGATGAACGCCCGAGCCTGAGCCCCGCGCCCCTGCCGCCTCCGGGTCCGAAGCCCGGCCGCGGCCTGCTCGTCGCCATCGCGGCCGGCCTGGTCTATGCGCTGGGCGTCTATGGCTGGACCCGGCTGAATGCGCCCGAGTCGGGCATGCTCCTGATCGGCTTCCTGCTCGGCGCGCCGATCGCCGCCTGCATCATCGCGGTGCGGATGACGGATCCGAAGGGCGTCAAAGGCGGCGGCTCCCATGTCGGAGTCTCCGCCCTGACCGTGACCGTCATGCTGGTGTGCGCCGGCGTGGTGCTTCGCGAGGGCGCGGTCTGTCTGGTGATGGCGGCGCCGATCTTCTACGGCTCGGGCATCCTCGCCGGCTGGCTGGCCGGCAAGGCGATGCGTCGGCGCGCGGGACGGCTGATGTCGCTGTCCATCCTCATCCTGCCGCTGATCGGCGTGCCCGTGGAGGCTGATCGGCCGCCCGAGGCCCAGACCCGGTTCGTGACCACCCGCGTCCATATCGACGCCAGCCCGGAAACGGTCTGGAACGGCCTCGTCGATATCCGCGCCATCCGCGACGCGGAACATCGGTGGAATTTCAGCCATGACATCGTCGGCATCCCGCGCCCGAAGGACGCGCGCCTGGAAGGAACGGGCGTCGGCGCCGTGCGTCACCTGGAATGGGGCCGCGGCGTGCGGTTCGAGGAGCACATCATCGCATGGCGGCCCGGGCGCGAACTGGGCTGGACCTTCCACCTGGGACCGGAGGCGCAGACCCGGATGCTGGACGAGCATCTGAAGGTCGACAGCGCCTACCTGCGCCTCGAGGAAGGCCGCTACCGCATCGAGCCGACCGCAGACGGCGGTTCGGACCTGGTCCTGACCACCCGCTACTGGATCCGCACGCCGATGAACGACTACGCGGCCTGGTGGGGCGGTGTTTTCCTCGGCGACTTCCACCGCAATGTGCTGGGCGTGATCAAGGCCCGCGCCGAGGCCGCCGCCTGATCAGTAGGCGTGGCTCTCCGCCGGCCGTTCTTCCAGATGGCCGTCCTTCAGGGCGAAGACGCGGTCCATATGGCCCGCCAGCTCCATGTTGTGGGTGGCGATCAGGGCGGCGACGCCGGTGTCCTTGACCAGTTTGTGCAGGGCCTCGAACACCGTCTGGCTGGTGGCGGGATCGAGGTTGCCGGTCGGCTCGTCGGCCAGGAGGAGGCGCGGACGGTTGGCCAGGGCGCGGGCGACGGCGACGCGCTGTTGCTCCCCGCCCGACATCTGGGCCGGCTGGTGCGTCAGCCGCGCGCCGAGACCCAGCGCGGTCAGGACTTCACTGGCGCGCTCACGGGCCTGGGCCTGGCCGACGCCGGCGATCCGCAGCGGCAGGGCCACGTTGTCCCGGGCGTCGAACTCGGCCAGCAGGTGGTGGAACTGGTAGACGAAGCCGATGCTGGCGAGGCGGATATGGGTCCGCGCCCGCTCGTCGAGGCCGCCGACGTCCGCGCCGTCGATGCGGATCTCGCCGGAGGTCGGCCGTTCCAGCAGGCCGGCGGCGTGCAGCAGGCTGGACTTGCCCGAGCCCGAGGGCCCGATCAGGCCCACGACCTCGCCCGGCATGACGTCGAGATTGACGCCCTTCAGCACCGTCAGGCCGCCGGACGCGGTCTCATAGGTGCGCGTGACGTTCCGGACGGAAAGGACGGGTTTACTCATAACGCAGCGCCTCAACCGGATCCATTTTCGCGGCCCGCCACGACGGCAGCAGGCTCGCCACGCAGGACATGAACACGGACCACAGGGTCACCCAGACCACATCCATGGCGTCGACCTCGGCCGGGATGGAGTCGAGCATATAGACGTCGGCATTGAACAGCTGGACGCCCAGAACCCACTCGAGGAAATGCTGGATCGCGCCGATGTTCAGGCAGAACACCAGCCCCAGCACCAGACCCGTGATCGTGCCCGCCACCCCGATGGCGGCGCCGGCGATGAAGAAGATGCGCAGCATCGCCGACTGACTGGCCCCGACCGTGCGCAGGATGGCGATGTCGCGGGTCTTGTTCTTCACCAGCATGACGATGCCGGAGATGATGTTCAGGGCCGCGATGGCGACGACGAGGCCGAGGATGATGCTCATGGCCACCCGTTCGACCTTCAGCGCGCCCCAGAAGGCGGCCAGACGATCACGCCAGTCGCTGACGATGGCGCTGCGGCCCGAGGCCTGGCGGACCGCGGCATGAAGCTCACCCACCCGGTCGGGCTCCGCGACCTTCAGCTCGATGACGTCCCAGACGCCCTCCTTGCCGAAGAACAGCTGGGCCTGCTCCAGCGGCATGAACAGGAAGGCCCGGTCGAAGTCGGCCGTGCCCGAGGTGAACACCCCGCCCACGCGATAGGTCTTCTCCAGCCCCCCGAGGTTGCCGAACGCGCTGTCGGCGCCGGTGGGCGAGTACAGGGTGATCGGATCGCCGATGCGCAGCCCCATGCTCTCGGCCAGGGCCTTGCCGATCAGGATGTTGTCGCCGCCATAGGCGCCCTGGCCGAAGGCGCGCCGCGCCGCCGGCGTCAGGCTGTCGAAGACATAGGACATGGAGTCCAGGTCCTGCGGACGGATGCCGCGCACGACCGCGCCGGTCGTCTGGCCGGCGGCGCGGACGAGCGCCTGGTTCTCGGTCAGCGGGGAGACGCTGGTCACGCCGGGGACCGCGGCAATGCGCGCCACCGCGGCCTCGCGGTCGGGATCGTCCAGCACCTGGCCCTGGACGTACATGTGGCCGTTGAAGGACAGCATCCGGTCCAGCAACTCGTTGCGGAACCCGGCCATGATGCTCATGACGATGATCAGGGCCATGACCGCCAGGGCGATCGCGACATAGGAGATGATGGCGATCAGGGCGATGCCGCCCTCCTTGCGCCGGGCGCGCAGGTAACGCAGCGCCAGTTCGAACTCCCAGGCCGAGAACGGACCGGCGGGTTTGGTCGGCTTCAGGGCCGCCGGGACGTCCGTCATCCGCGCACCTTCGCCAGCGCCTCATCCAGCGGGATCGAGACCTTCTCGCCGGTGGCCCGGCGCTTCAGCTCGACCAGACCCTCGGCCACGCCCTTGGGACCGATGGTCAGTTGCCAGGGAATGCCGATCAGGTCGGCGGTGGCGAATTTGCCGCCCGGCCGCTCGGCGGTGTCGTCGTAGAGCACGTCCTTGCCGAGGGCCTCCAGCTTGGCCACCGCCTCCTCGCAGGCGGCGCAGACGGCCTCGTCACTGACGCGCAGATTGATCACCACGACGTCGAACGGGGCCACGGAGTCGGGCCAGATGATGCCGCCCTCGTCATGGCTGGCCTCGATGATCGCGCCCAGCAGGCGCGACACGCCGACGCCGTAGCTGCCCATGTGGACCTCGGTGTCCTTGCCGTCCGGGCCGGCGACCTTCGCCTTCATAGGGGCCGAGTATTTGGTGCCGAAATAGAAGATGTGCCCGACCTCGATGCCGCGCGCGGTGAGGCGGTCGGCCTCGGCCGTCTGGCCTTCGAACTGGCCGGCGTCGTGCATCTCCTCGGTGGCGGCGTAGAGCCCCGTCCGCTCGTCGACGATGGCCTGCAGATCGTCCCAGTCCACGCCCGCGCCCGGGGCCGGCATCTCGACCAGCTTGCGGTCGCAGAACACCTGGCTCTCGCCGGTGTCGGCCAGGACGATGAATTCGTGGCTCAGGTCGCCCCCGATCGGCCCGGTGTCGGCCCGCATCGGCACGGCCTTCAGCCCCATCCGGGCGAAGGTGTTCAGATAGGCCACGA
>CAYNNT010000010.1:0-41193 GCA_964398675.1 uncultured Brevundimonas sp. | reverse complement strand
TCCTTGGCCTCGATGGCCTGGTGCAGGCCCTCGGACAGGCGGCGGCCCTGCATCATCCGGCCCGTGAACTCATCGATCAGCATGACCTCGCCGGCCTTGATGATGTAGTCCTTGTCCTTCTGGTACAGGGTGTTGGCGCGCAGGGCCTGGTTGATGTGGTGGACCAGGGTGATGTTGGCCGCGTCGTACAGACCGGTCGTGTCGGCCTCGAACAGGCCGCGCTCTTCCATGATCTGCTCGATCTTCTCCGAGCCCTCCTCGGTCAGCAGCGCCTGACGCTGCTTCTCGTCCAGATCGAAGGTGGTCGTGTCCTGGATCAGTTCCTTGATGATCCCGTCGACGATCAGATACAGGTCCGACCGGTCTTCCGTCGGGCCCGAGATGATCAGCGGCGTGCGCGCCTCGTCGACCAGGATGGAGTCGACCTCGTCGACGATGGCGAAATGGTGCGGACGCTGCACCATCTCCTTGCGGTCATAGACCAGGTTGTCCCGCAGATAGTCGAAGCCGAACTCGTTGTTGGTGCCGTAGGTGATGTCGGCCGCATAGGCCGCCTGACGCTGGCCCGAGGACAGGCCGTTGACGATCACGCCCACTTCCATGCCGAGGAAGCGATAGACCCGGCCCATCCATTCGGCGTCGCGTCGGGCCAGATAGTCGTTGACCGTGATGACGTGCACGCCCTTGCCCGCCAGGGCGTTCAGATACACCGGGGCCACCGCGACCAGGGTCTTGCCCTCGCCGGTGCGCATCTCGGCGATGCCGCCGTCGTGCAGGATCATGCCGCCGGCCAGCTGGACGTCATACTGGCGCTGGCCCAGCACCCGCCGGGACGCCTCGCGGGCCACGGCGAAGGCCTCGTTCAGGATCTTGTCCAGCGTCTCGCCGCCTTCGAGCCGGTCGCGGAAGGCGTCGGTCATCATGCGCAGCTCGTCGTCGGAGAGGGCGGCGAACCGCGGCTCCAGCGCATTGATCTTCTGAACCCGGCCCATGAAGTCCTTGACCTTGCGGTCGTTGGAGGAGCCGAAAATCTTCTTGGCGATGCCGAGCATGGATGATCCGAAGGCGGGCGAGCGACAGGGGCTCTGGTACTGAAAGGTCCCGAAGGAGCGGCGACGACTGCGCGGGGGGAAGGGGCTTCGGCGACGGCGACCCGGTGCGCCTGTCACAGGCGCGCGCGAGGGCCGCGCGATCGTTCGAAAACCCCTCGACTTGGGCGCAGGCGGGACTTAAGCACCGGCCTTATCCCTGTCAACGCGAGGGGCTTTGCCGCCCCGTGACGGAGCGCGCCCAAATGCGGCTTTCCAGCCCCTTCGTTCCCCTGCTTCTGGCGGCGTCCCTGAGCCTCGCGGCCTGCGGTCCCGGCGGCGGGGCCGACCGCGCGCCCGAACCCGGCGATCGCGCCGTGGCCGAGGTCCAGGGCAAGACCATCTGGGCTTCCGACGTCAAACGCGAGGCGGTGGCGCAGGGGCTGGTCGGGGAGGGCGAGCCGCTGGACGTCACTTCGGACCTGTTCCGCCGCGTGCTGGACGAGGTCATCGACCAGAAACTGCTGGCCCGCGAGGCCGAACGTCGCGGCCTCGACAATTCCGCCCTCGCCCAGCGCCGGCTGGAGGCGACCCGCGAACGTATTCTGGGCGACATGCTGGTCGAGACCGTGGTCAACGGCTCGATTTCGGACCGCGCGGTGGAGACCATCTACCAGGAGCAGGTCCGTCTGGCGCAGACGTCGGAGGAAATCCGCGTCCGCCTGATCCTCTCGCGGACCAGGCCCGAGGCCGACGCCGTGATCGGCATTCTGGCCCAGGGGGCGGCCTTCGAGGCCGTGGCCGCCGAAAGCTCGATCGACGACGCCACTCGCTATTCCGGCGGCGATCTCGGCTACCGGACCATCGATGTGATGCCCGAGGCCTACAAGAACGCCCTGCGCGACCGGCCCGCGGGCTCGACCGTCGGCCCGTTCCAGACCGAGGGCGGCTGGGCCGTGCTGCGGGTCGAGGACCGCCGCCGCGAGACCCCGCCGACGCTGGAACAGGCCCGGCCCCAGATCGTCCGCTATCTGACCTACGAAGGCGTGCGTCAGCTGCTCGAGGAGTTGCGCGGCAAGGCCGAGGTCGAGAACCTTCTGCCGGGCGACACGCCCCGCTCGCAGGAGCCGGCCTCCGCGCCGCGCCCGCCCGCCTCATCCGCCGGGACCCCGGCCGCGCCGGCGTCGCCGCCGCCCGTCGCCGCGGCGCCCGCGCCCAAGAAGGCGTCATGAGCCGTCCGCCCGAGGCCGGCCGCGCCTCCACCGGCCAGAAGATCGAACAGGCCATCGAAAAGGCCTTCGACCCGCTGGCCACGGCCCTGAAACGCGCCACGACGCCGCCTCCGAAGGCCGCGCCGGGCAAGCCGGGCCTCGAAATCTCGCCCCTGGCCGTGCCCTTCCCGACCATCCCGCCCATCGGCGGGGTCGAGATCGCGACCGCCCGCGCCGGCTTCTACAAGCACGAGCGCGACGATCTGGTGGTGTTCCACTTCGCCCGTGGCACGACCTGCGCCGGCGTCTTCACCCGCCACAAGATCGGCTCGGCGCCGGTCGACTGGTGCAAACGCCAGCTGGACGCCGACGGCGGCGGTCAGGACGTGCGGGCGCTGGTGGTCAACGCCGGCTGCGCCAACGCCTTCACCGGCAAGGCCGGGGCCGACGCCGCCCGCCGCACGGCGTCCGAGGTCGCCAAACGGTTCGGCTGCCGCCAGCGCGACGTCATGCTGGCCTCGACCGGTGTGATCGGCGTGGTGCTGGACGATCGCAAGATCGTCGCCCGGATGCCCGACATCGAGGCCGGACTGGACGCCGACGCCTGGGCCCGCGCCGGCCAGGCCATTATGACCACCGACACCTTCCCCAAGGGCTCCTATGCCGAGTGCGAGATCGAGGGCCGCAAGGTCCGGATCGCCGGCATCGCCAAGGGGTCGGGCATGATCGCCCCCGACATGGCCACCATGCTGGGCTTCATCGTCACCGACGCGGCCATCGCCCCGCCGGTGCTGCGCGCCCTGCTGGGCCTGCATGTCCGCACCACCTTCAACAGCGTCACCGTCGACGGCGACACCTCGACCAATGACACCTGCCTGCTGTTCGCCACGGGCGCCTCGGGCGCGCCGCGCATCGGCCGGGTCGGCGACCGCCGGCTGAAGGAGTTCTCGGCGGCGCTGGACAAGGTCATGCTCGACCTCGCCCACCAGCTGGTCCGCGACGGCGAGGGTGCGACCAAATTCGTGAAGGTCACCGTGGACGGCGCCGCCAGCCCCGCCTCGGCCCGGAAACTGGCCAAGTCGATCGCCGACAGCCCTCTGGTCAAGACCGCCCTGGCCGGCGAGGACGCCAACTGGGGCCGGGTCGTCATGGCCGTCGGCAAGACCGAGGAGCCGGTCGACCGCGACAGCCTCGCCATCCGCTTCGGCCCCCATGTGGCGGCGATCGACGGCGCCCCCGCCCCGAACTACGACGAGGCGAAGATGAGCGCCTATATGAAGAACGCCGAGATCGACATCACCGTCGATGTCGGCTGGGGCCGGGCCTCGGCCACGGTCTGGACCTGCGACCTGACCAAGCGGTACGTCGAGATCAACGGCGACTACCGCTCGTGAGCGCCAGTTCTTCCCTGAAAGAAGGATTGCCCACCGTCCTCGTCGTCGCCGTGGCCCTGATCGATACCGACGGCCGCGTCCTGATCGCCCAGCGGCCCGAGGGCAAGAAACTGGCCGGCCTGTGGGAATTTCCGGGCGGCAAGGTCGAGCCGGGCGAGCGCCCCGAACAGGCCCTGATCCGGGAACTGCAGGAGGAACTGGGCATCGACGTCAACGAGGCCTGCCTGGCGCCGTTCGTTTTTGCCAGCCACGCTTACGATTCGTTTCACTTACTTATGCCACTGTACCTCTGCCGACGCTGGTCGGGGGTGGTGCAGAACCGCGAGCACGCGGCGCTGAAATGGGTCCGGCCGAACCAGCTTTCGGACTATCCCATGCCTCCCGCCGACGAACCGCTGGTCGCCTGGCTGCGCGACCTGCTCTAGCCGCCGAAGGGAGGGGGCCGATGACGAGACGCTTCCTCTCCCGCTTCCTGCGCGACGAAAGCGGCGCGACCGCCATCGAATACGGCATGATCCTGGGCCTGATGTTCCTCGTCATCCTGGGCGCCCTGCAGGCCTTCGGCGGCACGGGCAGCGGCATCTTCAATACAGCCATGGACAAGCTGCGCACCGCCATGGGCGGCTGATCGGCATGCGTCGCTTCGATGAACGACCGCGGGCCTCAGTGCTCTAGCCCAGCTGGCCGCGCACGGCCCCGCCTGGGAAATCCTGATTGTGGACGTTGACGTAGTAGTCGGCAGGGGTCTGAAGGAGTGCCTGTGCGAGCTCCGGCGATATCGCCGTGCACCCTTCGCTGCTGCCATCAGTGGGGGCTTCAAGACTGACCACAATCGGCCCCCCGGCCTCACCGACCGGAGATTTGTGGATGTGGGCGAGCCGGGCCGGGGCAATATCGGCGACCGTCAGGGCGTAGCAGAACCGACCCTCGTGCGCGTCGATACGGAGTTCCGCTCTTCCGCTGCCATCCGGATCGCCGAGCCCGGGCCCCTCGGCCGCGCCCGTAAGGACGATCACAAGGGTCTGCTCATGGGCCAGGGCCGGCCTTGCGCCGACGGCGAGGGCCCCCGTCACGGCTCCTGTGCCGATGATCGCGACGGCAAGCATGGGGATGATCTTCATCAGGGGCTCCTGTGGCGCGCGCGGGTGAAGTGGCCGTCAAACCCGGCTCCAGGTCAAGTGAACCGCCACGCAGCGCCCGTCGGCCTGCCTTTGGTCAAGAGGGGGCATCCATAGGGCGGGCGTTCACCCCTCCCCCGTCTGCTCCCTGACCCCCAGCGCATCCGCCAGCCGCATCTTCGCCGACCCCCGCGGCAGCGGCTTTTGCTGGCTCTCGTGCGGCGCCCAGCCCGCCAGATGCACGATCTCGAAGGTCGCCGGGATGCGGCCGTCGGCGTCGGCGTGCCGTTCCGCATAGAGCTGCGCCGCCCGGCCGAGGATGCCCCGCGTCAGCGGTCGCACGGGTCCCGCCAGCACATTGGTCTCGCCCATGGCGCGCAGGTCGCGGAACAGGGCCAGCAGGTCGGGATAGCGCACCGTCACCCGGTCCACGTCCGCCACGGGCAGGGCGAAGCCGGCGCGCTGCAACAGGGCCGCGCCGTCGAAGCCGTCGGCGAAGGGCGAGACCCGGGCCTGGGCCCCGCCGCGCGCCTCCAGCTCGGCCTCGGTCAGGACGCCTCGCAACTCCTTCAGCGTCCCGGCCCCCAGCAGGGTGCCGAGGAACAGCCCGTCCGGCTTTAGCGCCCGCCGGATCTGGCTGAGGGCGCCGGGCAGGTCATTGGCCCAGTGCAGGCTGATCAGGGAGACGATCAGATCGTGCGACCCGTCGGCCAGATCGATCGGCGCCGCGCCCGGTCCGGCCTGCGCCGCCCGGTCGCCGACGATTTTCACCGGCCCGACCCGGGCGGCCGCGACGCTGTCCGCCAGCGCCTGGGCGAACGCCCCCGGATGCGCCGACAGGTCGGCCGTCTCGGGCCAGTCGCGGACCAGGGCTTCCAGACTGCCCACGGCGTTCTCCGCCGCCCGCGCATGCAGGAAGTCGGCGCGGAACAGCGTCTTTTCGCTGCGTTCAAGCCTTGCCGTGCGGCGCTGAACGTCGAAAATGCGGGGAGGACCGGAGGAAGGGCTCATGCGGCTTCAGGATGGGGTCTGGCGCGACCGATTGAAAGCGGCCGCCCCGCGGATTGCGCTCGGCGCCCGCGCCCTGGGCCGCGGCGTCGCCGATTTGCTGCTCCCGTCGCTGGCCCACGACCGCCCCGAGGCCGCCGCCTCGCCCGGCCTGACCGCCGGGGCCTGGAGCCGGGTGACCTTCCTTGAGGACCCTGTCTGCGACGGCTGCGGCGCGGGGTTCGAGATGGACGGCGGCGCCTTCGCCTCGCCCCGCTGCGCCGCCTGCCTGGCCCAGCCCTACGCCTTCGACCGCGCCCGGGCCGCCTGCGTCTATGACGAGGCGTCGCGCGGGCTGATCCTCCGGTTCAAGCACGGCGACCATCAGCCCTTCGCTCCCCTGTTCGCCCGCTGGATCGCCCGTTCCGCCGGGCCGCTGCTGGACGGGACGGACGCGGTCGTCCCCGTGCCCCTGCACCGCTTCCGCCTGCTCTCGCGCCGTTTCAACCAGGCGGCCGAGATCGCCCGGCCGCTGGCCCGCGACGCCGGCCTCGACTATCTGCCCGACGCCCTGATCCGCACCACCCATACGTCCACCCAGGGCGGCAAGTCCGCGCGCGGCCGTCGCCTGAACGTCAAAAAGGCCTTCACCGTCAGCGAGGCGGGCCGTCGGCAGGTCAGGGGCCGGCGCATCCTTCTGGTCGACGACGTGTTGACCACGGGCGCCACCGCCGAGGCCTGCGCCCGCGCGCTGATCGAGGCCGGCGCCCGCGCCGTGGACCTGGCCGTCGTGGCCCGGGTGCGCACGGCGCGGCAATTGCCTACATAAGGCTGGCCTTACGCTCGCCGCCCCCTCTTTGCGAAAAGAAGGGGCTCGCTGCCTGAGGCGCACTTTCTGACTGGAGTTCTGCATTGGCCGACATCGTCATCTACACCAAACCCGGTTGCGGCTACTGCCACGCCGCCCGCGAGCTGCTCGACCGCAAGGGCGCCGACTATGAGGACATCGTCGCTTCCCACGATCCCGCGAAGAAGCAGGAGATGATCCAGCGCTCGGGCGGCCGCATGACCTTCCCGCAGATCTTCATCGGCGGAAAACACGTGGGCGGCTCCGACGATCTGCATGCGCTTGACCGCAAAGGCGAGCTGGACGCATTGCTCGGGGCCTGATGGCAACGCTTCCGATCGCCCTGATCCAGACCCGCACGCCGGCCAGCCCGGCGGCGGCGCTCGCCCATGTCGCGCCCCTGATCCGCGAGGCGGCGGCGGGTGGGGCGAAACTCATCCTGACGCCGGAAGCGACCAATTTCCTGATCAAGGACCCTGCCGCCCGCGCCGCCGCCCTGACCACCCAGGACCAGGACGCGGTCATCGTCGGCCTGCGTGATCTCGCCCGCGAGCTCGGCGTCTGGCTGCTGATCGGCTCTGCCATCGTGAAGTCGGGTCACGCGGGCGACGATCGCGCCGCCAACCGGTCGCTGCTGATCGACGATACGGGCGCGGTGGTCGCGACCTATGACAAGCTGCACGTCTATGACGTCGACCTGCCCACCGGCGAGCGCTGGCGTGAAAGCGCCGCCATCCGGCCCGGCGACGACGCCGTCGTGGCCGACACGCCCTGGGCCCGGCTGGGCCTGACCATCTGCTACGACATCCGCTTCCCCCATCTGTATCGCGCCCTGGCGAAGGCCGGCGCCGGGATGATCTCCGTCCCCGCCGCCTTCACCGTCCCGACCGGCGAGGCCCACTGGGAGACCCTGTTGCGCGCCCGGGCGATCGAGACCGGCTGCTGGATTCTCGCACCGGCCCAGGCGGGTCTGCACGAGGACGGCCGCCGCACCTGGGGCCGATCGACCGTCGTCGGACCGTGGGGCGAGGTGGTCGCGAAGCTGGATCACGACGAACCCGACGTCCTGTTCGCCACCCTGGACTTCGACGCGGTCACGCGCGCCCGCAACGCCGTGCCGCAACTGACCCACGACCGCGAATTCGCGGGGCCGCAATGATTCGCTACGCCCTCCAGTGCGATGACGGACACGGCTTCGAGGCCTGGTTCGGCGACTCGACCGCCTATGACGACCAGGCCGCGCGGGGACTGGTCGAATGCCCCCATTGCGGCTCGCGCGGCGTCTCCAAACAGATCATGGCCCCGGCCGTGGCGGGAACGCGCAAGACCGCCGTTTCGGCCGATCCCGCGATGATGCGGACCCTGATGATGCAGGCCGCCCGCGAGGTCCGCAGCCATGTCGAGCAGAATTTCGACTATGTCGGCGACGCCTTCGCCCGCGAGGCCCGCGACATCCACGAAGGCCGCTCCGAGAAGCGCGAGATCTACGGCGAGGCCACGCCCGCCGAGGTCAAGAAGCTCAAGGACGACGGCGTCCCCTGCGCCGCCCTGCCGCCGCTCCCGCCCGATCCGGCCAAGGCCCACTGACCGGTGGGGGAGGGGGAGCGTTATCAGGAGTTCGAGCCGCCCGCCGCGCTTCGCCCCTTCGTCCGCACGATCTGGACCTATGCGGCTCCGGCGCCCGAACCAGTGGTCCAGCGGATCGCCCCCGACGGCTGCCCCGAACTGATCCTCGACATCGGCGCCCCCTATGAGGAACAGGGCGAGGACGGCGTCTTCCGCCTTCAGCCCCAGGCCCTGTTCGCGGGCCAGATGACCCGGCCGCTGGCCCTGCGGCCGGTCGGTCCCGTGGAACTGGTCGCCGTCCGCTTCGAGCCCGACGGCGCCCGCGACTGGCTGGGCCGCCCTGCGGTCGAGGCCGTCGACCGCCGCCTCGACATGACCGCCCGCCTCGCCGGCGTCACCGCGCCTGCAGGCGATCCCGAGGCCCAGGTCGCCGTCATGGCCCGTGTGCTTGAAGACCACCGTCGCCGCCACGACTGGACCCTCGACCCGGCGGTCCGCGCCGAGATCGAGGCTGCCGCGACAGACCGTCCGGGTACGGAGCGATCGTCCGGTGAACAGCGCGCCCTGCAGCGCCGCTTCCGCGACCGGGTCGGCGTCCCGCCGCGCATCCTGCGCTCCATCTTCCGTTTCCGCCGTGTCTTCGATCACGCCGCCGAGCCGGGACCCGAGGCCCTCGGCTGGCTCGAGGCGGGCCTGGAGGCCGGCTATTTCGACCAGCCCCAGCTGGCCCGCGACTTCCGCCGCTTCCTCGGCTGCACCGCCACCGAATGGGCGCGCGACCAGGCCGGTCTGGCGCGGCGGCTGGCGTCGCAATCCTACAAGCCGGGACCGCTGTCGCCGCACTAGGGTGATGCCGACGCCGAACCCAAGGGACTACCGCCATGCTGACCGCCGCCCTCGCCGCCGCCCTCATCCAGACCGCCGCGCCCGCTGCCCCTGACCTGTCATGGATCGCCGGCTACTGGCTCGACTGCTCCCGCGGCCGCGAGGTCTCCGAGACCTGGAGCGACCCGCGCGCCGGCCTGATGGTGGGCCACGCCGTCACCGTGTCGCGCGGCCGCGCCTCGTTCGAACTGTCGCACATCGGCCCGACCCCGCAGGGATATGCCTATGTCGCCCAGCCCGGCGGCGCGCCTCCGACGGTCTTCGTCGTGGCCGAGACCGGCCCGATGCGGGTGGTCTTCGCCAACGCCGAAAACGACTTCCCGACGCGGGTGATCTATGAACGCGACGGCGACGCCCTCAAGGCCCGGATCGAGGGCGAGATCGGGGGGCAGGCCCGGAGCATGGAATGGACTTTCACGGCGGCCCCGCTCAACACCCGCTGCCCCCTCTGAATCTGAACTGGCGGGCGATGACGGCGACCGATCTGGACGCCGTCGCCGCCATCGCCGCCGTCGGCTTCCCCGACCATTTCGAGGGCCGCGACTGTTTCGAGAACCGGCTCGCCCTGAATCCTGCCGGCTGTTTCGTTCTCGCCGGGAAGGGCGGTGAGCCGCACGGCTACCTCGTCGCCTATCCGTGGACGGCGGACGCCGCCCCGGCGCTCAACACCCTGATCCCGAAGATCCCGGACGATGCGGCGGTGATGTATCTGCACGATCTCGCCATCGACCCGTCGGTGCGCGGCGGCGGCTGGTCCCGACCGATGGTCGAGCGGCTGGCGCAAGACGCCCGGGCCGCCGGCTGGCCCGCCCTGACGCTGGTGGCCGTCAACGAAGCCGCGCCGTTCTGGGAACGGCACGGCTTCAGGGTCGCCGATCCGCCCGGCATGGCGGACAAGCTGGCCGGCTACGGCGAGGGCGCCCGCTACATGGTCCGGCGGCTGACCGACTAGCTGCGGGTCCAGCCCTTGCCGGCCATGCAGCCGCGGAAGGCTTCGCTGCGCGGACCATCGCCGGTCGAGGCGCGGCATTCGGCGCGGGCGGCGTCGAACGGCTGGGCGTTCTCGCCATGCCAGCCGAAATCATCATCGTCGTCGGCGTCGATCACGGTGACGCAGGCCGAGGTCATGAGGGTCGCGGCGGACAGGGCGGAGAGGATGAGCAGGCGTTTCATGGGGGCTCCTTGAAGAGGGCTGAAGGGGGACGCCCTTCATCTCACCACCAAGCTTGGCTGTCCCGTTACTTCGAGGTCAGGTCGATGAACCGCCGATGAACCGCCTCAGTCCCGCGTCGCCACCATCATATAGTTGATCCCGGCGTCGTCGCTCTCGCTCCAACGGTCCGTGAACGGATCATAGACCAGCCCGAAAGGCCCGCTGACGGCCACCGGCTCCTCCGACAGCATCCGCCGGATCTCGTCCGGCTTCAGGAACTGGCTCCAGTCGTGCGTTCCGGCCGGAACCCAGCGCAGGAAATATTCCGCCGCGACCTTGCCGAGCGCCAGCGCCTTCAGTGTCCGGTTCAGGGTGGCGACGATCATCATGCCGCCCGGCTTCACCAGTCGCGAACAGGCGCGGATGAAGGCTTCGGGGTCGGCGACGTGCTCGATCACCTCCAGGGTCAGGACCACGTCGAACGGCCCGGCCCCCTCGGCCTCCAGCTGTTCGACCGTCGCGGCGCGATAGGCGATGTCCAGCCCCTGCTGCTCCGCATGGGCCCGCGCCGTGCCGATGTTCTCGGCCGAGGCGTCGACCGCGGTGACCGCAAACCCCATCCGCCGCATCGGCTCGGCGATCAGCCCGCCGCCGCAGCCGACGTCCAGCAGGGTCAGGCCCTCGAAGGCCGCGCGGGTCCTGACATCGCGCCCGAACCGCTCCGACGCCCGGTCGCGGACGAAGGCCAGCCGGGCCGGATTGAATTTGTGCAAAGGCGCGAACGGTCCGCGGGCGTCCCACCATTCGGCCGCCTGGGCTGAAAACCGGGCCACATCGGCGGGATCGATCGAGGGACCGGCGGCCCCGTCGTCGAATTCCGCGCGGCTTTGGGGTTTGCGCGCCGATACCGTGTCGTTAGAAGCGGCCATGGGCCGAGGGATGAACCCGCGCGGCCCTCCACGCAAGATGGGGCGATCCGCCACGATGACGCGGCCGGAAAAAACGCGGCGAGCTACGACGCGACTGGTGATGAAGTTCGGCGGCACCTCGATGGGCGACCTCGAACGCATCCGCCGCGCCGCCCGCATCGTCGCGGCGGAGGCCGCCGCGGGCAAACAGGTCGCCGTCGTCGTCTCCGCCATGGCCGGCAAGACCAATGAGCTGGTCGCCTGGACCGACGGCGCGGGCCGGCCGGGGCCGGGGATCGAGCCGTCCGACGACGAATACGACATCGTCGTCGCCTCGGGCGAACAGGTCACCGCGGGCCTGCTGGCCCTGACCCTGCGCAACATGGGGCTGAACGCCCGGAGCTGGATGGGCTGGCAGATCCCCATCCTGACCGATGACGCCCATGGCCGCGCCCGGATCGAGGACGTGCCCGGCGAGGTCCTCGGCGCCGCCATGGACAAGGGCGAAATCGCTGTCGTCCCCGGCTTCCAGGGCGTCAGCCGCTCGGGCCGGATCACCACCCTCGGCCGGGGCGGCTCGGACACCTCGGCTGTGGCCGTGGCCGCCGCCCTCGACTGCCCCTGCGACATCTATACGGACGTGGACGGCGTCTACACGACCGACCCGCGCATCGAATCGAAGGCCCGGCGGCTCGAGAAGATTTCCTACGAAGAGATGCTGGAAATGGCCTCGCTCGGGGCCAAGGTGCTGCAGACCCGCTCCGTCGAACTGGCCATGGCCAAACGCGTGCCGGTGCGGGTGCTTTCCAGCTTTATCGAACCCGACGAAAACGGCGTCCTGCCCGCCAAGTCCGGCACCCTGATCTGCGACGAGGAGGAAATCGTGGAAAAACGCATCGTATCCGGCGTGACCATGAGCCGTGACGAGGCCCGCATCACCCTGCTGGGCCTGTCCGACCGGGTCGAGGCTCCGGCCGACGTCTTCACCCGGCTGGCCGAGGCCAACGTCAACGTCGACATGATCGTGCAGAGCCAGGCCCGGACCGGGGACGCGGTCAACCTGACCTTCACCACGGGCCGCCGCGACGCCGCCCGCGCCGCCGAACTGATGCGCGCCGCCCAGGGCCAGCTGGGCTTTGAGGAGCTGCGCGTCGACGAGGACGTGGCCAAGGTTTCGGTCGTCGGCGTCGGCATGCGCAGCCACGCGGGGGTGGCCCAGACCATGTTCCGGGCCCTCGCGGACAAGGGCGTGAAATTTCAGGCCATCTCGACATCCGAGATCAAGATCAGCGTATTGATCGACGCCGCCTATGCGGAACTCGCCGTTCGTGCGCTTCATGCGGCCTATGGACTGGAAGAAGTCTAGGAATTGAGCCGGACGGCGCCCATTTGCGGCGTCGTTCATTGGGAGGGGCCATGCCGGTTGGCGGATTGACGACGGGGCCGCGGAACCTCCTTCGCCAGATTCGCGAAGCCATGGCCGGCGCGTCCCCGGCCCAGGACCGGCTCGATACCGTCGTCCGCATCATCGCCCAGTCGATGGTGGCCGAGGTCTGTTCGATCTATCTGCGCCGCGCCTCGGGCGAGCTGGAACTGTTCGCCACCCAGGGCCTGAAGCCGGAAGCCGTCCACACCACCCGCCTGCGCCCCGGCGAGGGTCTGGTCGGCGAGGTGGCCCGCACCGCCGCCCCGATCAGCCTGTCGGACGCCCCGTCCCACCCCAGCTTCGCCTACCGCCCGGAGACGGGCGAAGACCCGTACCACGCCTTCCTCGGCGCCCCCCTGCTGCGCGGCGGCCGGGCCATCGGCGTGCTGGTCGTCCAGAACCGCTCCGAGCGGCGCTATGACGACGAGGAAGTCGAGGACATCCAGACCATCGCCATGGTTCTGGCCGAGACCGTGGCCTCGGGCGAACTGCTGGCCCAGGACGAGCTGCGCGACATCGAGGTCGCACCGCACCGGCCCGAACGCCTCAAGGGCCAGCGCTTCGCCGAGGGCCTGGCCTACGGCCACGTCATCCTGCACGAGGCCCCCGTCGCGCCGGAGAACCTGCTGGCCGAGAACCAGCAGGTCGAGGAAATCCGCCTGCGCGAGGCCCTGATCGGGCTCAAGGCCAATATCGATTCCATCCTCGATGGCGGCCAGGGCAAGCTGGCGGGCCTGCCGTTCGAGGTGCTCGAGACCTACCGCATGTTCGCCGACGACCGGGGCTGGAACCGGTCGCTGGAGGAGGCCGTCCGCACCGGCCTGACCGCCGAGGCCGCCGTCGACCGCGTCCGCAACGAGCACCGCGCCCGCTTCGCCCAGGCCCGCGACCCCTACATCAAGGAACGGCTGCACGACTTCGAGGATCTGGCGAACAGACTTCTGAGGGTCCTGGCCGGCGACAGGCCGGGCGAACGGGACCTGCCCGACGACGCCATCCTCGTCGCCCGCAACCTCGGCCCGGCCGACCTGCTGGAGTATCCGCGCCACAAGTTGCGGGGCCTGCTGCTGGAAGAGGGTTCGGCCGCCAGCCACGCCGCCATCGTCGCCCGCGCGCTGCAGATTCCCTGCGTCGGCCGCATCATGGGCCTGCGCGACCGCCTGTCCGAGGGCGACCTCGTCATCGTCGACGGCGAGACGGGCGAGACCTATCTGCGCCCCCGCCCCGACATGCTGGCCGCGGTCCAGTCCCGTATGCTGGTGCGCAGCGCCCGCCAGGCCGAGTTCACCAAGCTGCGCGACGTCGCCGCCGTCACGCTCGACGGAACCCGCATCACCGTCCTGACCAACGCCGGCCTGGCCGTCGATCTGGAGAATCTGGACGCCACGGGCGCCGAGGGCATCGGTCTGTTCCGCACCGAGTTCCAGTTCATGGTCTCCGAGGAACTGCCCCGGCTGACCAGCCAGACCGCCCTGTACAAACTGGTCCTCGATACCGCCGGCGACCGGCCCGTGACCTTCCGCACCCTCGATATCGGCGGCGACAAGGTGCTGCCCTATCTGGAGACCGAGCGGGAGGAGAACCCGGCGCTGGGCCGCCGCGCCATCCGCCTCGGCCTCGATCGGCCCGGCCTGCTGCGGCTGCAGCTGCGCGCCCTGCTGACCGCCGCGGCGGGCCGCGAGCTCCGCGTCATGTTCCCGATGATCGCCACGGTCGACGAGTTCCGGGCCGCCCGCGAACTGGTCGACGTCGAATGCGCCTGGGCCAAACGCCGGGGCCGGGCGCTTCCGGCCCTGCTGCGGGTCGGGGCCATGATCGAGTGCCCGTCGCTGCTCTGGCACCTCGACGCGCTTCTGCCGCTGACGGATTTCGTCTCGGTCGGGACCAATGACCTGTTCCAGTACATGTTCGCCGCCGACCGCACGAACCCGCTGGTGTCCGACCGCTACGACCCGCTTTCGCCTCCGGCCCTGCGCGCCCTGGCCGAGATCCAGAAGAAATGCGCCGACACCGGCACGCCCGTGTCGGTCTGCGGGGAACTGGCCGGCCGCCCGCTCGAGGCCTTCGCCCTGCTGACCCTCGGTTTCACCCGCCTCTCGGCCCCGGCCGGCGGCGTCGGGCCGGTCAAGCGGATGATCCTGTCGGCCGATCTGACCGCTGCCCGGCGCGGCATGGCCAACCTGCTCGGCTCCTCCGCCGGCTCGATCCGGGGCGAGCTGGAATCGCTGGCCCGGAAGTTGAACGTCACGATCTGAACCGTCCCGGTCCGACACGCCGGGATGCCTAACAAATCGTTGATCGGGCGGCTCTAATGAGTTATCCACAAGCCGGAACGTGGTGGTCTGCGGGGGCAGGTCCGGGCTGTCATCCCGATATGATACAGGCCACGAGTTCGAGTATGGCGATGCGTGAGGAACCCTCGCGTTCGCAGAGTGTGGGGTCAGGCGTAATGGCGCTGGATACGGGGGGCATCTCCCAGGAGCTCAAGGCTCATCCAGACTGGAAGGATGTCGTTCCTTCCGTCATGGAAGCTCCGACTCTCGGCGATGGACTGCGGATCGCCCGCGAGCATTCGGGCCGCTCCCTCGCCGAGCTCTCCAGCCTCACCCGCGTTCCGTCGCGCTATCTGACCGCGCTGGAGCAGAACGACTTCTCGACCCTGCCCAACCGCGTCTTCTCGATCGGCTATGTCCGCGCCTACGCCGGATCGCTGGGTCTCGACGAACAGCTCGCCGTCGAGCGGTTCAAGCGCGAAAGTCCTGATCCCTCGGTGCCGCTCCAGGCCCCCGTCGGCGTCGCCTTCGAGGAGGTGCGGCGCTACTCGCCCCGCCTGATCGCCGCCGGGCTCGCCCTGGTCATCGCCGTCGTCGGCTGGAACGTCTTCCAGCGCGTCAGCCTGATGCGCGCGCCCCAGCCGTCCGACCTCACCGCCATTCCCGAAAGCTGGACCCTGGGCGCCGTGCCCGGCCAGCCCGCCGCGCTCAATCTGACCGCCCCGCACCCGGCGCCGCCCGACCAGACCATTCCGGCCCTCTACATCACCCCCGGCCTCGAGGCCGAGCTGACCGGCATTGACCCGGCCTCGCCCGAGGCGATCGCCGCCGCCGCCGCCGGCGCGCCGCCCGTGCAGCGGGCCTTCAATCCGCGCGGCGCCATCTACGGCGCCTCGGCCAACGCCTCCCAGGTGGTGATCCAGGCCCGCAAGGCCGCCAGCCTGGTGGTTACGATGACGGACGGCCGGGTGCTCTTCGCCCGCCAGCTGGCCGCCGGCGACGCCTGGCGCGCCCCGGCCGGGGTCGCCGCCGTCGTGGACGTCTCCAGCCATTTCTCGGACTTCGACGTCTATCTGAACGGCGAGCACGGCGGCACGCTGACGGCCGAGAAAACGCCTCTCAGCCAGCTGAACACCCGCGCCCAGGCCCTGGCCCGCCAGGCCGCCGCCGAGGTCGCGGCCCGCACCCAGGCCGCCCAGATGGAGGCCCAGGCCCGCGCGGCCCAGGTCCAGTCGGTGATGGCCGTCTCCACGACCGGCGGCTGATCGCGGCCGAGGGCCTGATCGGTTGAGGTGGAATCGCTTCGCGATTCCGCCGATGCCGTGAATCAGGCTCCAGCATGAAGCCGGATCGAAATCTGAGCCTTGATGGACGGCGTCCATCAAGGCCGATTTCGGTCTGGCGCGCCGTGGCCATGCCGCAATCAAAGCCCTATGTTGCGCCCGCATGAGCGCTGATCTTTCCCACATCCGCCCGTGGCGCCACATCGAGCGCCGCAAGAGCCGGCAGATCATGGTCGGGTCAGTGCCCGTGGGCGGCGACGCGCCGATCACCGTCCAGTCGATGACAAACACGCCGACGTCGGACGCCGCGGCCACGCTGGAGCAGATCCGCCAGCTGGAAGAAGCCGGCGCCGACATCGTCCGCGTCTCCTGCCCTGACGAGGCCTCCACGACGGCCTTCCGGACCATCGCCCGCGAGTCCCGTGTCCCGCTCGTCGCCGACATCCATTTTCACTACAAGCGGGGCATCGAGGCCGCCCAGGCCGGCGCCGCCTGCCTGCGGATCAATCCCGGCAACATCGGCTCGGCCGACCGGGTCCGCGACGTCATCCAGGCCGCCCGCGACCACGGCTGCTCCATGCGTATCGGCGTCAACGCCGGCTCGCTGGAGAAGGAGCTGCTCGAAAAATACGGCGAGCCCTGCCCCGAGGCCATGGTCGAAAGCGCCCTCAACCACGCCCGCATCCTGCAGGACCACGACTTCCACGAGTTCAAGATCTCGGTGAAGGCCTCCGATCCCTTCCTCACCGTAGCAGCCTATCAGCAGCTCGCCGACGCCATCGACTGCCCCCTGCACCTCGGCGTCACCGAGGCGGGGCCGCTGCGCTCGGGCACGATCAAGTCGGCCATCGGCCTGGGCAACATGCTCTGGTCCGGCATCGGCGACACCATCCGCGTCAGTCTCGCCGCGGATCCCGTCGAGGAGATCAAGGTCGGCTTCGACATCCTCAAATCGCTGGGTCTGCGCCACCGCGGCGTCAACATCATCGCCTGCCCCTCCTGCGCGCGTCAGGGCTTCAACGTCATCGAGACCGTCGGAATCCTGGAAGAGCGGCTGGCCCATGTGACCACGCCCATGTCGCTGTCGATCATCGGCTGCGTCGTCAACGGCCCGGGCGAGGCCCTGTACACGGACGTCGGCTTCACGGGCGGCGGGGCCGGCTCGGGCATGGTCTATGTCAACGGCAAGATGGCCCACAAACAGCATAACGACGGCATGATCGACCACATCGTCGAACTGGTCGAAGCCAGGGCCGCCGAACTGGACGCGGCCCGCCAGGCCGCCGAAGCCAAACCCCTCGTCGCCGCCGGATGAGCATGAAACTCTACATCACCATCCCGTCCCCCTTCGCCCGCAAATGCCGGATCGTGGCCCGTGAGAAGGGGCTGATCGGCCGGATCGAGGAGATCGTGGTCGACCCCTACGCCAATGCCCCGGAACTGCTGGCCTCCAACCCGGTGGTCCAGGTCCCGACCCTGATCGCGGAGGACGGCCTGCCGCTCAACGACAGCCCGGTGATCTGCGAATACCTCGACGGCCTCGGCGCCGGCCCGCGCCTGCTGCCCGCCGACGGCCCCGACCGGCTGCGCGTGCGCCGACTCGAGACCCTCGGCGCCCAGGCGCTCGAAATGGGCGTCAAACTGGTGCTGGAAAAGCGCCGCCCCGAGGCCGAGCAATCGCCCTCCTGGATCGCCCGCTGGACCGAAAACATGGCCCGCGCCCTCGATGCGCTCGAGGCCGCCCGCCCGGATGCAGACCGGCTGGACATCGGCGTCATCACCGCCGGCGTCGCCGTCACCTGGATCGGCTTCCGCCATCCCGGCTTTGACCTGGCGACGGGCCGGCCGGGACTGGTCGACCTGCAGGCCGCGCTTGAGGCCCGGCCGAGCTTTGCGGAAACCCGGCCGGGTTGAGTGCGGCTTTCACGCCATGGCGTGATTGACCGAAGCGAACTGCAATGCCAAGTAGCACACAGGCTCGCCGGGGGGCGCGCTGTTCATTGCTTAGGAATTTTCATGCTTTCCAATCGCTTTGCGCGCTTCGGCGTGCGCGCGCTCACGCTCGTCGGCGTGGCGCTGTCGCTTCCCGCCTGCGCTACCATCACGCGCGGCTCCAGCCAGGAGTTCACCGTCCAGAGCGAGCCTCCCGGCGCCCGCGTCTCGACCTCGAACGGCTTCCAGTGCGACGCCACGCCCTGCACCTTCCGCATGCCGCGCAAGGATGAGTTCCGCGCCACCGTCTCGATGGACGGCTATGTGACGCAGGAACACCAGATCACCAGCGGCATCTCGGGCAGCGGCGCCGCCGGCCTGGCCGGCAATGTCATCTTCGGCGGCGTGATCGGCGCCGTGGTCGACGGCACCTCGGGGGCCATGAACGACCTTTCGCCGAACCCGCTGGTTGTGATCCTGCGGACTCCGGCCGAAGAGCGTGCCTGGCAGGCCGCGGAGGCCGAACGCGCCCGCGCCGCCGCCGCCGCCGCTCCCGCTTCGGGTGGTCAGCCGTGAGCCGCCTGCGCCTCGTTCGCCGCCTCGGCGCCGTGGTCGGCATCGCCTCGATGATGGGCCTCGCCGCCTGCGCCACGCCATCGCAGCCGGAAATGATGATCCTTCCCGCAACGCCGGGCCTGACGGCCTCGGCCGGCGATCTCGGCTACCGCTCGGTGACCTCGGTCGTCGTCAGCGGCGGCTCCGAGACCAACCCCCTGTGGACGGCGCAGGTCTCCAACGAGGACCTCAAGACCGCCCTCGAGGGTTCGCTGGCAGCGGCCGGCTACATGGGCTCCGACGGGCGTCCGATGGTCGTCACCGCCAATATGGTCGAGCTGAACCAGCCGATGGCCGGCCTGGACATGTCGGTGACCAGCCGCATCCAGTACTCGGTGACGAGCGGCGGCAATGTGGTGTTCAACGACACCATCTCCGCCACCGGCACCGCGACCATGAGCGAGGCCTTCGCCGGCTTCGAACGTCTGCGTCTGGCGAACGAGAAGTCGATCAAGGAAAACATCAAACAGTTCATCACCCGCTTCCGCGCCACCGCGCGCTGATCGGACGGACGGTCCATTGATGGGGGCGGGATCGGCGCAGGCCGGTCCCGCCCTTCTTCGTTCAGCCCGGCGCGCCCGCCAGTTGCAGCCCCTGGAACACCGCCAGCGCCAGCAGCAGGATGCCGACGGCATAGGTCAGCACCTTCCTCGGCACGCGTTTGGTGATGACCCCCGCGAACGGCGCCGCCAGCAGGCCGCCCGCCACCAGCCCGCCGATGGCCGACGCATGATGCTCAAGCGCGCCCGCCTCTTCCCAGTGGCCGGTGATCAGGGCCCAGACGAAGGTCGCGCTGATCGCCACCGTCAGGAAGAATTCGGCGGTGTTGACCGTCCCGATCGCCCGGCGCGGCTCCTGTCCCGCCGCCACCAGGGTCGATGACACCGTCGGACCCCAGCCGCCGCCGCCGATCGCATCGAGGAAGCCGCCGATCGCCCCGGTCGGCGCCATCACCCAGGACGGCAGCCGCCGCGGCTGGATGTCATGGCCGGCCCGCCAGACGATGTAGCCGCCGATCACCGCCAGATAGGCGACGATGAACGGCTTGATCACCGCGCCGTCGATGCCGCTCAGCACATAGGCCCCGAGGCAGCCGCCGATCACCCCGGCGAGGGCCAGCGGCGTCAGCAGCCTCCAGTCCACATTCCTGTGCCAGACGTGGCTGCCCGCCGAGGCCGCCGTGGTGAAAACCTCCGCGCCATGCACGCTGGCCGAGGCCATGGCGGGCGGCACCCCGAGGGCCAGCAGCACCGAGGACGAGATCACCCCATAGGCCATGCCGAGCGCCCCATCGACGGCCTGGGCCAGCGCGCCGACCACGAAGAACAGCAGGAAGGTTTCCATTCAGTCCGATCTGAAACAGCAAGGCTCGCCGAAAGCAAAGCGCCGCCTGGCCATTGGTTGCGGTTGCCCTGGCCGACATCGCCGCAAGGCTCAGCTAGAGGTCCAGAGCCCCCCGCGAAACCGGCCTGACAGGCTTGTGACGCCGGGTCACGATCACGCCATCGCTGCGCCGCATCGACAGGGCGGCGTCCGTCGGAGTAAACACCGCCTCCCGTTTTGAAGAGGCGCTTCCCCCTTGCGACTGCCCCAGGCCCGGCTCGATCAGGTGCTCGACCGCTTCCATCAGGTGGAGGCGCGCATGGGCGCGGCCAGCGACGGCCAGGAGATCGTGCGCCTCTCGAAAGAGCATGCGGAGATGAAGCCCATCGCTGACGCCGTCATGGCGCTGGCGAAGACACGGGCCGAGATGGCGGATCTCGAAGCCATGGCGGCGGATCCGGAAATGGCCGAAATGGCCGCCGACGAACTCCAGACCCTCAAGGAAAGCCTGCCGGACATGGAGCGGGACGTGGCCCTGCTGCTGGCCCCGCGCGACGCCGACGAGAACGCGTCCGCGGTCCTCGAAGTCCGCGCCGGCACCGGCGGCGACGAGGCGGCCCTGTTCGCGGGCGATCTGTTCCGCATGTACTCCCGCTACGCCTCGACACGCGGCTGGAAGGTCGAGCTGGACTCCGCCACCGAGGGCGACGCCGGCGGCTACAAGGAGATCATCGCCACCGTCACCGGCGACGGGGTCTTCGGCCGTCTGAAGTTCGAGAGCGGCGTCCACCGGGTCCAGCGCGTCCCGACCACCGAGGCCGGCGGCCGCATCCACACCTCGGCCGCCACCGTCGCCGTCCTGCCCGAGGTCGAGGACGTCGAGATCGACATCCAGGACAAGGACATCCGCATCGACACCTTCCGTGCCTCCGGCTCGGGCGGCCAGCACGTCAACAAGACCGACTCGGCGGTCCGCATCACCCACTTCCCGTCCGGGATCGTGGTGACCTCCTCGGAGAAGTCGCAGCACGTGAACCGCGACAAGGCGATGAAGAACCTGCGCGTCCGCCTCTACGACATGCAGCGCCAGATGAAGGACGACGCCCGCTCGGACTCGCGCAAATCCCAGGTCGGCTCCGGCGACCGCTCGGAACGCATCCGCACCTACAACTTCCCCCAGGGCCGGGTCACCGACCACCGCATCGGCCTGACCCTGCACAGCCTGCCGCAGATCCTCGAGGGCGACATCGACCCCTTGCTGAACGCGCTCATCGCCGAAGACCAGGCCGCGCGCCTCGCGGACCTGGAGGCGGAGTTCAGCTGAACCCCCGCTAGAGCGGCTTGTCTGGATCGTCCGGGGCCGCGTCATCCTGCGGGACGGGGGCCAGGCCGGGGTCCGGTTCCGCGTCCACGCGCGGCCGCGCCAGATCGGCCGCAGGCGTGCTGAAATCGCCACCCTTCCGGCCGCCGAACTGCTTGCGCACCCACGTCCAGGCGGCCCCCAGCCCAACCAGGATGAACACGCCGCCCTTCTTGAGCACGAGCAGCAGAATGCCGAGAATGCCGACCTTCTTGGCCACCGCCAATGCCGCGCCGCCGGCGATCAGGCCGGCCACCCCATAGGCGGCCTTCGGATCCACACCCTCGCGGTAATCCGCATACCGGGAGCCCGGATTGAACGTCACGGTGTTCATCAACCGCGTCGCATCGGGGCCGACTGTCTGCAGATCGTCCATCCCGGCAACGATATTCATGCTCAGCACGCCGGACTTGCCCAGCACCCGAACGTCGTAGTTCAGAGTGTGTTGGGGCTCGTTGCCGAAGGCGAGTTCCTTGGCCCAGATCAGATTGTGCCGCTGGGCGTCGTAGCTGGGCTGCTGTGCCCAGCCTGTCAGGATGATGGGTTCATAGCCGTCGGCCGCGCGGGCGCGGTTCTCGGCCTCCTCGCCAGACCGCATCTCCGTGAGAAGGCGGTCGTAGTCGATACCGGCGGCGTCCTCGTCCGAGACATAGCCATCGCCCGTATAGGTGATGACCGCCCCCCAGGTGTCGTCGAGGAAGTCCTTCCCGGCCGGAAACACCATGCCGAGCACGCCCTCCGAGGCGCTCGGCGGATTGCCCCAGGCCTCGGTCAGCACCCGGCGGGCGTCCTCTGCGTCGAGGAAGTAGTATTCCTCGCCGAGGTTCAGCGTGGCCTTGGCGCTGTCGATGGCGATCAGGCCCGTCTGCGGCTGCACGGAGTCGAGCAGGGCCTGCAGCCGCCGGATTTCGGCTTGTTGCTCTGCCGTCGGCGTACCGCCACCCGGTGTCGCCGCGGCGCTGGTCGCGGTCAGCAGGCCAAGGGCCACGACGAGCGCGGCGAACAGTCGATGCATCATGGAATCTCCCCCTGCATTCAACCTGCCCGGTTCCGGGGTAGGTGAACAGAGGTTGCGCGTCGGCAATCAGTCCTTGCGCCGGTCTGTTGCGCGAATGCGCCGCCTCAACAACCGGTCCGACAGCGCCTCGGCGTGCTTCAGCGTGAACGCCAGCGCCGCCGGCGAGCCGCGTTTCGGCCCTACCGTATCCGCCACCACCGCGCCGCGCTCGCCGATCGCCACCGGCTCTCCCGTGGTCGTGTCCATGGCGGTCTGGTGCTCGATCTCGGCGTTCAGCTCGGCGCCCATCAGCACGATCTGCACGGTCAGCCAGGTCCACAGCAGGAAGCCCATCATCGCCGCCAGCGGGCCGTAATAGGCCGTCCGGACGAAGGTCTGCAGATACCAGCTGAAGATCAGCGACAGGATCAGGCTGAGCAGGGCGGCGAAGATCGCGCCCGGCGTCAGCCAGCGCCAGCGCGCCTTCTGGCGGCATGGCCCCATCCGGTAGATCAGCGTCAGGGTGGCGCCATAGACCAGCAGCAGGACCGGCCAGCGGAACGGCGCCAGATAGCTCCACTCGGCGGCCCAGCCGAACACGCCCAGCACCAGCGGAACGCCCACGATGGCCGCGGCCGTGATCAGGATCGAGGCCAGCCCCCCGACGGTGAAGGCCATGCACATCAGGTTGTAGCGGACGATGTTGCGCTTCTCGACCTCGTGATAGGCGACGTTCAGGCCGTAGAAGAGCACCTTGATCGCCCCGTTGGCGGTCCACAGCGACAGGGCCAGTGTCCAGATCAGGGTGAAGGTCAGCTGGGTGTTCGAATTGGCGGCCAGCCGGTTCATCTCGTCGGCGAGGAATCGGGCCACCCCGGACGGCATCACCGAATAGAGGAACGAGATGCGCGAGGCGGCGTCCGCCGGGTCGGCGAACAGGCCGTAGATGGTCACGAAGGCCGCCAGCGTCGGGAACAGGGACAGCATGACGAAGAAGGTCACGCCGCCGGCCAGAAACCCGATCCGGTCCCCGAAATAGGACGCCCCCACCCGCCAGAAGATGTCGACCCAGCCCTTGTGCGGAATATGTTCCGGACGCTGCGCCAGACGGCCGCGGCCGGGCTCCTGCCGGTCGAACTCTTCGGGTGTCGGCGCGCGCGGGGGCAGGGGCTCGGGCCGCTCCTTGCGCAGCTCCAGCCCGAATTTGTGCCCTCGGCTGTACAGAAGGTGCGCGGCCCCGGCCCCGGCCGCCAGTCCGCCCGCGATCGCGCCGAACACGCCCCAGACGCCGATTCCCCCGGCCTTTTTCGATCGTCCCTGCATCCCGCCCACAACGGCTCCTCCGGCGCCTGTGTTCCGCCGCTTGCATAGGGGGCCATGGTCCGGCACGAAACGCCATGGTCGAGCCGCCGTTTCCATCCGCCGCGGGCGTCGTGACCGCCCTCTGGCGTCACCCGGTCAAGGGCTTCACCCCCGAACCGCTGGACGCGGCCGAACTGCCGACCGGCGGCTGGTTCCCCGGCGACCGGATGTTCGCCGTCGAGGACGGGCCCTCCGGCTTCGACCGCGCCGCGCCCGAACATCTGCCGAAGCAGAAATTCACCGTCCTGATGCGCACCGCGGAGGTGGCCGGGGTCCACACCCGCTGGGATGAGACCAGGCGCATCCTGCACGTCGGGGCGGCGGGCCACGCCGATCTCGACATGGCCGTGGACGACCCCGACCGCCGCGCCGCCTTCGAGGTCTGGTTGACCGCCGTGCTCGGCGACGCCGTCACCGGCCCGCTGCGGCTGGTCTCCGCCGAGGGCCTCGACCACCGCTTCATGGATCATCCGCTGGGCCGCATCTCCCTGCTCAATCTGGCCAGCGTGCGCGATTTCGAGGCCCGGGTCGGTCGTCCCGTCGACCCGCGCCGCTTCCGCGCCAATGTCTGGGTCGAGGGCTGGCCCGCCTGGATCGAGAACGACGGCGCCGACCGCGACCTGACCCTCGGCGCCGCCCGCCTGCGCGGGGTCAAACCCATCGTCCGCTGCGCCGCCACCCATGTGGATCCCGACACCGCCGAACGCGATTTCGATCTGGTCCCGGCGCTGTTCGAACAGTATGGCCACCGCTGGTGCGGCCTGTATGCGACCCTCGCCGCGGGCGGAACGGTGCGCGTCGGCGACCGCGTGGAGATGACATGACCCAAACGCCCAGCCCGACTCTCGTCAGCGCCTGGAAGGCCGCGACCGCCACGCTCAAGGCCGGCCGCATCGACAGCCCCTCCATCGACGCCCGGCTGTTGCTCGAGGTCGCCACCGGCGCGACCCGCACCGACATCCTGACCGATCCCTATCGCGTGGTGACGCCGGACCAGCAGGCCGCCCTGGACGCCTTCGTCGAACGCCGCCTGCGCCGTGAGCCCGTCTCGCGCATCCTCGGCAAGAAGGGCTTCTGGAAGATCATGCTGAACGTCACCCCCGACGTGCTCAGCCCCCGGCCCGACACCGAGGCCATCCTCGACGTCGTCATGCTGGCCTTCCCGCCGCACAGGGCCTTCGAGATGATCGACCTGGGCACCGGCTCGGGCGCCATCCTGTTGGCCACCCTGGCCGAGCGATTCGGCGCCCGCGGCGTCGGCACCGACATCTCGTCCGAGGCCTTGGCCGTGGCGAAAGAGAACGCCGCCAACCTCGAACTCGATAACCGGGCCACCTTCCTGCGCACCGAATGGGCCGCCGGCTTCGGCGACGCCAGCTTCGATCTGGTCGTCTCCAACCCGCCCTACATCCCCTCCGGCGACATCCCGGGCCTCGACCCCGAGGTCCGCGACCACGACCCGCTCCTGGCCCTCGACGGCGGCCCCGACGGCCTGACCGCCTATCGCGAACTGGCCCCCGAAATCCGCCGCATCCTGCGCCCCGAGGGGATATTCGCCGTCGAGATCGGCTGGGACCAGGGCCCGCAGGTCAAGGCCCTGTTCGAGGCCGCGGGCTTCGAGAACGTCATCGTGGTCAAGGACCTGTCCGACCGCGACCGCGTCATCACCAACGGCCCGGACCCGCGGACAAACCCGATCCCGAAGATGTAGGGCGTCCAAAACAAACCCCTTGGAAACGGCCCGATGCCGCGCTAAGTCTTCGCTGTCTCCCACCCAAAACGCACGCCTTGGACCGCTTCAGGCCCATCCACGCGCGCCCGGGACAGTGACGGTCGGGCCAGTCGCCCGGCGGACCACGGGGCGGCAACGGTTTTCCGACACATCGCCAGCGGGGATCGGCCCCGCCCGAAGCGGAACAACGACACGGACGGCTTCAGGCGGCATCTCGCGCGCCGGCCCGTCCCTCATAAAAAGCACGGTAGCGTCCGATGAGAGATTTCAAGGGCATGAAGCGTCAGCGCGGACGCAACAGAAAGCCCGGCAGCGGCGGCGGCAACAACAACGCCAACGCCACCAATCCGAACCGTTCGTGGGACTCGCAAGGCCCCGAGAACATCAAGGTCCGCGGCAACGCCCAGACCGTCTATGAGCGCTACATGCAGCTGGCGCGCGACGCCTCGGCCGCCGGCGACCGCGTCCTGGCCGAGAACTACACCCAGCACGCCGAACACTATTTCCGCGTCCTCCGCGCCCTCCAGCCCTCGCGTCCCGTCTCCGAGATCGCCCAGCGCGAACTGGCCGGCCAGGGCTTCGACATCGATTTCGAGGACGAGACCGGCGCCCAGGCCGCCGCCATCATGGCCGCCGAAAAGGTCGAGGCCGACCGTCTCGCCCAGATCGAGGCCCGCCAGCGCGAAGCCGAGGAACGCCAGAACGACCGCCAGAACGAGCGTCAGGGCGAACAGCCCCGCCGCGAATGGCGCGACCGCGACGACCAGCCGCGTCAGGACCGCGAACCCCGCGAACCGCGTGAGGCCCGCGCCGAAGGCGAGGGCGGTTTCAACCCCGACGGCAGCCGCCGCGAGACCCGCCGCGAGCGCTGGGAGCGTCGCCAGCTGGAACGCAACGCCCGTTTCGAACGCGAAGGCGGCGAGCCCCGCGGCGAGGGCAACGCCCCTCCCGCCGAGCCTGCTGAACCCGCTCCCGAGGTCCGGGCGGAACGTCCCGAACGCGCCGAGCGTCCGGCCCGCGCCGAACGTCCCGAGCGCAAGCCCCGCCGCGACGCCGGCGTGGCGACCGACGACGGTCCATCGGCCCTGCCGGGCTTCCTGACCCGCTCGACGGCCCCTGCGCCCGCCGCGCCGGAAGCCGTCGACGCCCCGGAAGAAGCCGCCGCGCCCAAGCGCCGCGCCCCGCGCCGCAAGGTCGAGGCGCCCGCCGCCGAGGACTGATCCGCCTGCGACGCGTGCGCGCTTGACGCGCCCGCGCATGACTGGCCCAAGGAACGCCAGACCTGTTCCGGAGCGCCCATGTCCCGCCTGTCCCGGCCCTCGGCCCTGATTGTGCTGGCGAGCCTCGTTCTCGCCGCCTGCGCCTCCACGCCCCCGCCGCCGCCGCCGCCGCCCGGCGGGTCCGGGGGTCCCGTCGCCCTGCGCGACTGGCGCAGCATCGTCACCGCCGGCGATCGCGACCGCTACAACCGCCGCGCCGCCGCCTGGTCTCTCGCCCTGCAGCAGGCCCGCCGCCAGCCCGGTTCCGGCGACCTGACCGGCCTCGGCGACCTGATCGACCCCCGCGCCGCCCGGTCGTCCGTCGCGCCCCCGCCCGGCGACTACCGCTGCCGCACGGTCAAACTCGGCTCCCAGGGCGGCGAGGAGGGCCTCGGCTATGTCGTCTACGGCTGGTTCGCCTGCCGCATCGAACAGACCCCGCGCGGCCTGAAATTCTCCAAACTGACCGGCAGCCAGCGTCAGGGCGGCCTGCTGTTCCCGGAGAACGACCGCGAGATGGTCATGCTCGGCTCCCTCGCCCTGGCCGCCGAACCGCCCGCCAACTCCTACGGCCAGCGCCCCGACCGAGACCTGGTCGCCGTGCTGGAGCGGATCGGCGAACGCCGCTGGCGGCTCGTCATCCCCTGGCCGCAGGCCGAGTCGAACCTCGACCTGATCGAGCTCGTGCCCGCCTGATCATCGTCTGACCATGCCGCCGTCCGTCAGCGCTATCGCCATCATTGGCGCCGGTCCCGCGGGCCTGGCCGCCGCCCTGATCCTCGCGCGACAGGGTCGGGACGTCGCCATCTTCGAACGCTTCGAACAGGCCGGGCCGGTCGGGGCCGGCTTCATGTTGCAGCCGACCGGTCTCGCCGTTCTCGACGAACTGGGCCTGACCCCCGCGGTCGAGGCCATGGCCCAGCCGATCGACCACCTGTTCGGCCGCGAGTTCCGCCGCGGCCGCGTCGTGCTGGATGTCCGCTACGCCGATCTGAAGCGCCCGCGTCCGGCCCTCGGCGTGCATCGCGCGGCCCTGTTCGACGTCCTGTATCGCGCTTGCGTCGAGGCCGGCGTCCGCTTCGTGACCGGCCGGGAAATTGTCGCCGCCGAGGCGGGCCGGCTGACGGACGCCCGCGGCGTCGCCACCCCCGCCTTCAACCTGGTCATCGACGCCTCGGGCGCGCGCTCGCGGATCGCCGCCGCCCACGGCGCGGCGGCCCGGCCGCTGGCCTGGGGCGCCCTGTGGGCGACGGTCCCCTGGCCGGGCGAGCCGTTCGACGCCCGCGCCCTGCAACAGGTCTATCGCGGCGCCTCGAAGATGGTCGGCGTCCTGCCCGTCGGCGCCCGGCCCGGCAGCCCCGACCGGCTCGCCACCTTCTTCTGGAGCCTGAGGACCGAAGACCACGCCGCCTGGCGCGCCGCCGGTCTCGACGTCTGGAAGGCCGAGGTCCGCGCCCTCTGGCCCGACACCGCCGGCCTGCTCGCCTCCCTGACCGATCCCGACCAGCTGACCCTCGCCCGCTACGGCCACCACACCCTCGCCCGACCGGTCGCCGACCGGCTGGCGATCATCGGCGACGCCGCCCATTCGACCAGTCCGCAGCTGGGGCAGGGGGTCAATATGGGTCTGCTCGACGCCTGGAGCCTGACGCAGGCCCTGACCTCGCACGCCGACCTGCCGGACGCCCTGTCCGCCTATGCCGCCGCCCGCCGCTGGCACGTCCGCCTCTACCAGGCGCTCAGCCTCGGCTTCACCCCCTTCTACCAGGCCGACGGCCGCTTCCTGCCGTGGATCCGCGACCATGTGCTGGGCAAGGCCGCCCGCCTGCCCCTGTCGCCGCGCCTGCTGGCGGCGACCGTCTCCGGCCTGCTGCTCGACCCGCGCCCACGCGACCGGGGTTGAACCGCGGCGCGGCTGGATCGTTCGGGTCTCCAGACCGTATGGAGTTTCCCGGATGCGCTCCCTCGCCGCCGTCGTCTCGCTCGCCGCACTGCTCGCCGCCTGCGGAGACCATACCCCCGCTCCAGCCGCGCCCGCCGCTGACGCAGACGGACCCACCGCCGCTCCGTCCGCCTCCGTTCCCACAGCGGCAGCGCCGGCCCCGACCGCGACGCCGCCTGCGGACGGCGAACAGGGCGGAACGTCTGACTGGCGTCAGATCGTCTCCGCCGACCATGCCGCGGCCCTCGGCCGCCTCGATCAGGCCTGGCGCCTCGGCCGCGCCGAGGCCGAGGACAAGGGGTTCGCCGAACAGGTTGAGGCCCTCGGTCCGCTGGTCGACCCCAATGCGGGTCAACCGGGACGACTCCAGCCGCCGCCGGGAACCTACCGCTGCCGCACCATCAAGCTCGGGTCCAACAGTCCGGTCGGTCCGGGCTATCTCGAATATCCCTTCTTCTCCTGCACGATCGAACTGACGCCGGGCGGCGACCTGGTGCTGACCAAGACCACCGGCTCACAACGCACCCGCGGCCTGCTCTATCCGGATACGGACCATCGCCTGATCTATGTCGGCGCCGCGGCCTGGAGCGCACAGGAAACCGGCTACCCCGCCTATGGCGACAACCCCGTGCGCGATCAGGTCGGCGTGTTCGAACGCATCGGCGCCGCCCGCTGGCGTCTGGCCATCCCCTGGCCAAAGGTCGATTCCAAGCTGGAGATCCTCGAACTGGTCCGCTGACCGCCTTGACCCGCGCGGCCCCGACGGCGAGTCTGGCGCCGCGGGGCGGTCCCGCCCTGTCAGGAGGCTTGCATGCGCGGCGTCAGCATAACCATCGGCTCGGTCATCGCTGTGGTGATCGTCCTCGCCCTCGTCATGATCGGCCTGCCGACCTACAACGTCTATTCCAAGCAGATGCAGGGCAAGGCCGCCTATGAGGAGGCCGTCCAGAACCGCCGCATCCGCGTGCTGGAAGCCCAGGCCGCCCTCGATTCCGCCCAGCTCACCGCCCAGGCCGAGGTCGCCCGCGCCCGCGGCACGAACGAGGCCAACCGCATTATGGCCGATAGCCTCGGCGGACCCGACAACTATCTGCGCTGGGCCTATATCGACATGCTCAAGGAAACCGCGGGCAAGGCAGGCCGCGAGACCATCTACATCCCCACCGAGGCCGGCATGCCCCTGCTTGAGGCGGGCCGGGTGTCGCGGCGACAGGCGGAGTAGGGGACCTCAAACCTTCGTCAGGCGCAGGTCGTGATAGTCGTAGCTGAAGTCCGCATCCGGACTGACTGCCTTCATCGTCGCTGATACGGGCCGGCCGTTCTCCAGCGTGAAGGTGATGAAGACGTCCTCCTCGCGCCGGTCGGTGAGCCGGGTCCGCAGGGTGTCGCCGTCATAGGGCTCGACCGGCCCCTGCAGCGACGGCGTCCGGCTGAAGCTCAGCCACAGCTGGAGGTCCCGCGCCTGGATGGTGATGTCGCCGTACCACGGGTCGCGCCAGGTCCCGGCATAGGCCGCCAGCGGGCGGGAGGGCGGCGCGCCCGCGGCCTGTTTGGCGTCGATCTCCGCCGCCGCCGCGATCGAGGCCGCATCGCCCTCGCGCTTGAGCCGCACGCCGTCCGCGACCCAGTCGAAGCCGGTCTTGCCCATGACGATGTCGGTGATGCCGCTGCGCAGCGCCCGCGTCAGGAAACTCTCCTCGGCGTTGGTGAAATAGCTGAAGCCGGCGTTGCGGCCCGGGATCAGGACCGTGCCCGAAACATAGCCGGGCGCCCCGCCGCCATGGGTGATCATCCGCTCGCCGCGATAGTCCTGCACCTGCCAGCCGGTCGCATAGGTCGAGGCGATGGCCCGCCCGGGCAGGGTCTCCGTCGGCCCGGCCGAGTTGGAGATGATGATGTTGGGCCGCCACATCTCATTGGCCCGCGCCTCGGAATACAGCCGCGTCCCGTCCGGCAGGGCGCCCCGCGCCAGTTGCACGGCGATCCATTTGGCCCAGTCGACCGGGGTGGTGACGAAGCCGCCGGCGGCGCCCGCCGACGACCAGTTCCAGACCTCCTGGATCGATTGGCCGATGGTCTGCATCGCGCCCTGGTATCGCAGCGGCGGTCCGACCCGACCGTGCGGCAGGGCCGATTTCGCGGGGTCGGCGGCGGTCATCAGCGGCAGGGTTTCGGTCATGCCCAGACGGTCGAGGATCCGGGTCTGGATGAAATCCTCCCACGCCATGCCGGACGCCGCCGCGACCACCTCGCCCGCCACGATGAACATCAGATTGCAGTAGTGGTAGCTGGTCCGGAACATGTCCTCGATCGGCACATGCGGAATGGCCGCCATGATCTCGGCCCGCGTCCGGTCGCTGTTGGGCCAGAACAGCAGGTCACCGGCGCCGAGGCCGAAACCGATCCGGTGGCTGACCAGATCGCGCACCGTCACCATCTCGTTCAGCTCGGGCTTCGACAGGCTGAACCCGGGCAGATAGGTCCGCACCGGCTCGTCCCACTTGACCTTGCCCTCGTCGATCAGGATGGCCAACGCCGCGCAGGTCACCGCCTTGGTGTTGGAGGCGATGGCGAACAGGGTGTGCTCGTCGACCGCCGCCCCGCCGATGGCCCGCACGCCATAGCCGCGCGTCAGCACGGCCTGCCCGTCCTTCACGAGCGCGACCGACACGGCAGGCTGGTCCGGGAACCCGGCCATGACCCGTTTCACATAGGCGTCGACCTGATCCGCCAGCGAGGCGCTGTCATTCGCCGCCTGCGCCCAACCCGTCGAGGGCAGGGCGGCTGCGCCGGCCACGGAGGAAACCAGGGCCGCGCGGCGGGTGAGGCGGATCGACATGGGGGACTCCGGACAGGTTCGGCGCGGACGCTAGCCCGCCCGCGCGGACCCTGTCCATCGCCGCCTCAACCCCGTGTCTCCCAGGCCATCCACACGGCGACCAGGGCGATGCCGCCGGCCATCAGCGCCCGCGCCGTCGGCCCCTGCATACGTTTCAGCACCAGCCCGCCGGCGCTCGCCGAGCCCAGGACGATCACGGAATGGATCGCGACCGCCACCGCTAGATGCAGACCGCCCAGGGTCAGCGCCTGCGTCAGCGGCGATCCGTGCTCTGGGCGCATGAAGGTCGGCAGCAGGGCGACATAGAAGACCGCCGCCTTGGGGTTCAGCAGATTGCCCGTCATGCCGCGCAGGAACAGGCCGCGCAGCGTGCTGTGGTCGACGCCGTCCGGCGCCGCCGGGTCGCTGTCGCCGCGCCACGCCTCCCAGGCCAGCCACAGCAGGAAGACCACGCCCGCCCAGCGGATCATCTGGTACAGCGGCGGCCAGATCAGCAGCACCTGGGTCAGGCCGAAGGCGGCGGCCAGCATCCAGGCCGCCAGCCCGACCGTCACGCCCGCCACCGCCGCGAACCCGGCCGGCCGGCCCCGTCCCAGCGACACCAGCGCCAGCCAGCCCATGTTCGGACCGGGCGTCAGTTCGATCAGGGCCACGGCGAGCAGGAAGGGCGCGATGACGGCGGGATCGACGGGCCATGCGGCGTGGGGGATCAAACGGGCGCTCCGGGACCGAAAAGGTCCGCTCCCGACCTATCCCCCTGTCGGCCGGAAGGCCAGAGACGGGCCGGAGCCAGCCGCCTCCAGCGCCTCGCACGACCGTCCATCTGCGGCGGAAAGGTGGCCGGTTCTGACGGCGACGTAATGAAAAAGATGTAACTCGCTCCGGCTCAGCCCGGCCGATATGGAAAGGAAACTTGACGGGCTGAACCGCCCGACCACGCGCAGGGGGCGCACGCCATGACTTCCATCCGTTTCCTGCTGCTCGTCGGCACCGCCCTGGCGACCTCGTCGGGCGCCGCCTTCGCCCAGACGCCCGCGCCTGCGGCTCCCGCACCGGCCCAGGGCCAGACCCGGACCCAGACCCCGCCGCCGGCCCCGGCGCCCGCCGCCGCCCCGCAGGAGGCTCCGGCCGAAGACAGCGAGAAGCCTGCCGAGGCGGCGGCGCTCGACGACGTGGTCGTGTCCGCTCGCCCCAACGACATCCGCACCTCCAGCGAAGGCACCAGCTACAGCCTCGCCAACGACCTCCAGGCCGCGACCGGCACCCTGGCCGAGGCGCTGCGCAACATTCCCTCGGTCGAGGTCGATCCGGACGGCAATGTCAGCCTGCGCGGCGACGCCAATGTCACCATCCTGGTCGACGGCCGGCCCGCCAGCCAGTTCAACGGTCCCAGCCGGGGCCAGCTGCTGCAGCAGATTCCGGCCGCCCAGTACGCCCGTATCGAAATCCTGACCAATCCGTCCGCCGCCTACAGCCCCGAGGGATCGGGCGGGGTCATCAATCTGATCTCCAAGCCGACCACGGTCCGCCCCGGCCAGACCACGACCGGCTCGGTGCGCGCCAACGTCGGCGACAGCGGCCGCTACAATATCGGCGGCAGCCTCTCGCATGTGAACGGACCGACGACCCTGTCCGCCGACGTCGGCCTGCGCCATGACGCCTATCTGCAGGAACTCGAGCGGCTGCGGACCCGGTTTGACGCCGGTTCCGGCCGGTTCCTCGAGGCGCGCCAGAGCCAGAACGTCGAGGGCGATTCCGACAGCGTCTTCGTCCGCCTGGCGGTCGAGCACAACCTCGACGACAAGACCCAGCTGACCGGCGATGTACGGCATACGGACGTCGACAGCTTCGCCGACAGTCTCGACCTGTATGAGGCCGACGCCGCCGGCGGCGGCATCGCCTCGGCCTATCGCCGGGCCTCGGGCGGCGGCTTCCAGGGTCAGTTCTCCGGCGCGAGCGCCCGGGTCCTGCGCCGCTTCGACGGGGCGGGCCATGAGTGGTCCAATGAACTGCGCTATGATCGCAATCGCTTCGGGATCGAGCTCGCCACCCTGGCCGACCAGCTGATCCCGGTCGCGGCCCCCTTCAATGAGTTGCTCAGCAACCAGAACCGCCAGGACCAGATCGGTTTCACCAGCGCCTATGTCCGCCCGTTGGCCGACGGCGGCCGCCTGCGGCTGGGCTATGAGCGTCAGTCCCTGACCCTGGAGCAGGACAATCTCTTCGCCCGCGGTCCCACCCCGACGACGCTGGTCACCGACCCCGTCGTGTCCAATGAATTCCACCTCGATCAGACGGTGCACGCCGTCTATGCGACCCTGGAGCGGCCCTTCGGCGAGAAGCTGACCGCCCAGTTCGGTCTGCGCCTCGAACAGGCGGATCTTGAGCTGAACCAGATCACCACCAGCCTGCGGTCGTCGCAGGACTATTTCCGCGCCTATCCGACCCTGAACCTCTCCTACCAGCTGGACGATACGCAGACCCTGCGGGCCAGCTACGGCCGCCGGATCCAGCGCCCCGGCCCGGGCGACCTCAACCCCTTCCTGACCTATCAGGACAGTCTGAACCGCCGCTCCGGCAATCCCGACCTGCTGCCGCAGGAAACCGACGCCCTGGAGCTGAGCTGGGGCTACCGCCAGCAACAGACCTTCTACCAGGCCACCCTCTACTACCGCGACACGCGCGACGCCTTCACCCCGGTCACGACCGATCTGGGCGGCGGCGTCTTCCTGACCCGGCCCGAAAACCTCGGGGCCAGCACCTCGACGGGCCTTGAACTGGTGGCCAGCGGGGCCCTGCATCCGACCCTGCGCTACAATGCCAGCCTCAACGTCTTCCGCCAGGAGATCGATGCCGCCGGCCTCGTCGGAACCGTCGACAGCAAGGGCGAGAGCGTCTCCGGCCGTCTGACCGTGAACTGGACCCCCACGCAGGAGGACTTCCTCCAGGTGTCCGGCATCTGGGGCGGCGAGCAGTTTCTGGCCCAGGGCAGCCGCGAACAGTCGACCCTCGTCAATCTCGGCTATCGTCGGAAACTCAATGACGCCTGGTCGTTCAATGTGACGGTCCGGGATGTATTCGACGATTTCGGCGCCACCACCACCCTGACCACCCCGACCTTCACCGACCGGGCGGACCAGGTGTTCGGCGGCCGCGCGGCCTTTATCGGCCTGACGTGGAATTTCGGCGGCGGCCAGCGGCGGCCTGAACAGTTCGACTTCTCGGCTCCGACCACCGGCGGGTGATCCCGCCGGCTTCGGCCGGCCCCCCGGCCGCCCCCTTGCGTGGCGTTTCGGTCACACCCACCTGAGCTGCAGCCGCACGGCGCGTTGCTTGCATCAGAGGGCGCGACGGCGGAATCCGCCATCAGGGGATGCCCAAGTGAATCTCGACCTCTACTCCGACCGCGCCAAACAGGCCGTCCAGTCCGCCCAGTCGCTGGCGCTCGCCCGCCGGCACCAGCAGTTCGCCCCCGAACACCTGCTCAAGGTGCTGCTGGAAGAGCGCGACGGCCTGGCCCGCAACCTGATCACCGCCGCCGGCGGCGACCCGGCCAAGGCCGAGACCGCGACCGAAACCGCCCTGAAGAAGCGCGCCCAGGTCACCGGCGGCAACGGCCAGATCTATCTCGACGGCGACACCGCCCGCGTCTTCGCCTCGGCCGAGGAAGCCTCGAAGAAGGCCGGCGACGCCTTCGTCACCACCGAACGCCTGCTCAGCGCCATCGCGCGTGAAGGCGGCGTGGCGGCCGAAGTCCTCAAGTCCGTCGGGGCGACCCCCGCCAAACTGGACGCCGCCATCGCCGAGGTCCGCAAGGGCAAGACCGCCGACAGCGCCGCGGCCGAAGACGGCTACGACGCCCTCAAACGCTACGCCCGCGACCTGACCCTGGCCGCCCGCGACGGCAAGATCGACCCGGTCATCGGCCGCGACGAGGAGATCCGCCGCACCATCCAGGTCCTCGCCCGCCGCACCAAGAACAACCCCGTCCTGATCGGCGAGCCCGGCGTCGGCAAGACCGCCATCGTCGAGGGCCTCGCCCTGCGCATCGTCAACGGCGACGTGCCCGAGAGCCTGCGCGACAAGACCGTCATGGCCCTCGACATGGGCTCCCTGATCGCCGGGGCGAAATATCGCGGCGAGTTCGAGGAGCGTCTGAAGGCGGTCCTCGCCGAGGTCACCGCGGCCGAGGGCGGCATCATCCTGTTCATCGACGAGATGCACACCCTGGTCGGCGCCGGAAAGGGCGACGGCGCCATGGACGCCTCCAACCTGCTCAAGCCCGCCCTCGCCCGCGGCGAGCTGCATTGCGTCGGCGCCACCACCCTCGATGAGTACCGCAAGCACGTCGAGAAGGACGCCGCCCTCGCCCGCCGCTTCCAGCCCGTCTTCATCGAGGAGCCGTCGGTCGAGGACACCGTCTCCATCCTGCGCGGCATCAAGGAGAAGTATGAGGTCCACCACGGGGTCCGCATCAGCGACAGCGCCATCGTCGCCGCCGCCACGCTCTCGCACCGCTACATCACCGACCGCTTCCTGCCCGACAAGGCCATCGACCTGATCGACGAAGCCGGCAGCCGCGTGCGCATGGCCGTCGATTCCAAGCCCGAGGCCCTGGACGAGATCGACCGCCGTCTGGTCCAGCTGAAGATCGAGCGCGAGGCCCTGAAGAAGGAGACCGACAAGGCCTCGGTCGCCCGCCTCGAAAAGCTGGAAGACGAGATCCTCGACCTCGAGGGCCAGTCCGACGACCTCACCGGCCGCTGGAAGTCCGAGAAGGAAAAGGTCGGGCAGGGCGCCCAGCTGCGTGAAACCCTCGACCGCCTGCGCGCCGAACTGATCGCCGTCCAGCGCGCCGGCGACCTCGGCCGCGCCTCAGAGATCGCCTACGGCCAGATCCCGCAGATCGAGAAACAGCTCGCCGACGCCGAGGCCGCCGAGGCCGACAAGTCCGGCCCCCTGACCCCCGAGGTCGTCGACGCCGAACAGATCGCCCAGGTCGTCTCCCGCTGGACCGGCGTCCCCGTCGACAAGATGCTGGAGGGCGAGCGCGAGAAACTGCTGGCCATGGAGGACGCCCTGCGTCGCCGCGTGGTCGGCCAGGACGAGGCCCTGACCGCCGTCGCCGACGCCGTCCGCCGCGCCCGCGCCGGCCTCAACGACCCCAACCGCCCGCTGGGCAGCTTCCTCTTCCTCGGCCCCACCGGCGTCGGCAAGACCGAGCTGACCAAGGCGCTGGCCGCCTTCCTGTTCGACGACGAGGCCGCCATCACCCGGATGGACATGTCCGAATACATGGAGAAGCACAGCGTCTCCCGCCTGATCGGCGCCCCGCCGGGATACGTCGGCTATGACGAGGGCGGCGCCCTGACCGAGGCCGTGCGTCGCCGCCCCTATCAGGTCGTCCTGTTCGACGAGGTCGAAAAGGCCCACCCCGACGTCTTCAACGTCCTGCTTCAGGTGCTCGACGACGGCCGCCTGACCGACGGCCAGGGCCGCGTCATCGACTTCAAGAACACCCTGATCATCATGACCTCCAACCTCGGGTCAGAGGCCCTGGCCAATCAGGGCGAAGGCGACGACGTCGAGAGCGTCCGCCCCTATGTCATGGAACAGGTCCGCGGCCATTTCCGCCCCGAGTTCCTGAACCGCATCGACGAGATCATCCTCTTCCGCCGCCTCGGCCGCGACCAGATGGCGGGGATCGTCCGCATACAGATGGCCCGGTTCGAAAAACTGCTGGCCGACCGCCGCCTGACCCTGTCGCTGGACGACAGCGCCTACGCCTGGCTCGCCGACAAGGGCTACGACCCGGTCTATGGCGCGCGCCCGCTCAAGCGCGTGATCCAGAAGGACCTCGTCGACCCGATCGCGAAGAAGCTGCTGGCCGGGGAGATCGAGGACGGAAGCGTGATCGCGGTGTCAGCCGGGGACGGCGGGCTTTCAATAGGAAAAGCCCGGGTTCACTGAGATTTCGCCAGTACACGGGTGCCTGTGCTGAGTATCCATATGCAACAGTCTCAGTTGCGGCTGGAAGATGGTGAAAAAAAGTTTAAGCGCTGCCTTGCGCTGGCGTAACCGCGCCCCATTTCAACTTCGCCGCCGGAATTGGCCGAGCGGTAAGGTCGTTGAGACTGTCAACTTGATAGTGTTCCGCGTGCGCCGCGATGACTTCGGTCACTGTGACGCGCCGGACCAGGATCGATGAGACACTGGACTTCATGGTTCGGACCTCCTCGGCTTCATTATAGCCTCTAGCGTTTTTAGACCTGCGTTGGGATGTGACTTGAGACAGTCGAACTAGCGGAAAGAGGCGTGCATCTGGGGGGCGTTCGGCCGCGAGTGATCGCGTCTGAGGTCTAAGGTCAGGACTAGCCCCCCAGATACTGCTGCTAGGGAGCTAGCGTGACACCATCTTGGTTTCGTCCCCGCGGATATCGACATCTCGACTCCGCCATCGGCCCAACATATGCGACGAAAGTCGCAAACGATGGCTTCGCTGCCAGCCACAGTTGGTCGCCGCTCATTTCATACGTGAAGCGTGAAAAGCGCTACAGGCCTCGCCTGAACAAGACGGTCTTTAAGGACCGCGACATCATGTATGCGTCTCATCGGGACGCATCGGTGCTCGCGTACTACGCATATGCGTTGACGCGGGAACTCGACGATCAATACGACGCCGCTGGACTAGGCGACTCGGTGATCGCTTACCGCTCTCTTGGCAAATCGAACTACGACTTCGCCGGCGTTGCGTTGGACTTCGCTGTGGCTCACGCGCCGTGCAGAGTGATGTGTTTCGATGTCACCGGCTTCTTTGATAACCTCGACCACCAGATTCTTAAGCGCCGCCTCGCAGGGGTTGTTGGCGTGGACCAAAAGCTCTCGCCAGACTGGTTCGCCGTGTTTCGGGCGGTCACAAGCTTTCGCCAGATTCCCCTCGCAACCTTGAAAGGCAATGCCGCCTTTAAGGACCGGTTTGAAGCGCGATCACGCACACCGATTGCCACGATGGCGGAAGTCATTGCGGCGGGGATCAAGCCGCTGAAAAATCCAAACCCGTACGGCATTCCGCAAGGGACCCCGATAAGTGCGGTTCTCGCCAATCTGTACATGTGGCCGGTAGATGTAGCCATGAAGACAGCCTGTGACCGGCTAGGCGCTCTGTATCAGCGCTACTCTGATGACATTTTGGTGATCTGCCAGCCTGACGACGAACCGGTACTGGAGGCCTTGCTAAAATCAGAGATCGGCAAGCTCAAACTGAATATAAAGGACGAGAAGACAGAGAAGTCTCTCTTTGATCCGGCCCATCCACAGTCATTCCAGTACCTTGGCTTCAACGTGTCTCCTGAGGGTGCTGTCATCAGACCCGGCTCATTGGGCCGGCAGTGGCGAAAGGCACGGCGTAGTCTTCGTCGCACCGAAGAGATGGGGCGAATGGCGATCGCCGCAGGGAAGGCAGGCAAGATCTATACGAAGAAACTTCGCCGCCGGTTCTCTCCCGTCGGACCCAGAAACTTCTCATCGTATGCCCGACGCGCAGCCAAATCACTGAACTCGAAGGCGATTATTCGACAGGTTCGGCGACTGGAACGTATGGTCGATAACTCGATCAAGGCCATGTAACCGAGGCAGGGTTCACGTCGATAGTCCTCACTACCCCAGCAGCATCTGATCGGCACATCCCATGGCAAAGAGCCCTTCCAAGAAATCGAAGTCCGACGCGAAGAGCTCGACGAAGCCACTCAAAGCCTCTTCGAGTGAGACCGCAGCGATGGCAAAAGCCGTGAGAAGCCTGTCGAAAAAGCTGACCGTGATGGCGGAGTCGCACGACGAACTTTGCGCTGCAGTGAACAAGGTTGAAGAGGCTCTCCGTCTTCAAGCCATGCGCCATGCTGACAGTTCGGAATCAAACGCGAGCTTGGCGAACGAAGTCCGTGCGTTGCTATCCCACTTGGCCGATCGTCCAGGAAAACCCCAGAGGACAGAGCAAAGCAGCGGGACGCGATCATCACCGTTGTCGAAGTTCGAGGAACTAGGCGCTCAACCGATTGATGCGAAAGCCCGCAAGGACATCGGACAGCAGCGCAGTCATCGTCGCTGATCAACCCATTGGTTCAGCCAGCACCGCCTCCGCCGCCACCCGATCCGTCCACGCCTTCTTGCACGCCGCATACGCTCCACTGTCCCCCGGATGCCGCGCCGCGCACCGCGCCTTCTCCCGCCCATAGGCCTCCGCCGTCTCCGACTCGGCCCTCAGCCGATCCCGGAACGCCAGATGCCAGTCGATCATCGGGTCCCCCGCGGCATGCACATGCAGGTGCACACCCCGCGCCCCCGTCTCCGCATCGTCCATGGTGAAATACCGCCGCCCGGCCACGCCGTTCTCGCCGCGCCAGCGCCAGCCGAGCGACTCCAGCGCCGCCCGCGCCGCCTCGATCGCCGCCAGACTGTCGGCCTCGCCCAGCAGGTCGATCACCGGCTTGGCCGCCAGCCCCGGCACGGCGGTCGAGCCGATGTGGTGCAGGGTCCTGAAGGCGTCGGGCGCGGCGGCCCGCAGGTCCGCGATCAGCGCCGCCGCCCGGACGGCCCACTGCGGATCATGGGGCGCGAGCGCGACGGGTCTGGGCATGCGCCATGATCCGGAGCGGGGCGGGCGGGGTCAAGCGTGGGGAGGGGGCGGCGGTCCTTCTCCCCTTGGGGGAGAAGGTGGGCGGCGGAGCCGCTCGGATGAGGGGTTTGTTTGACGCGACCCGGCCGCCAGCCCGTCTGTCGCCGGCCAACCCCTCATCCGGCCCTGCGGGCCACCTTCTCCCCCAAGGAGAGAAGGGACGTGGAGCCATCGCCCGGCCCCTATCCGTCAGCCTCCGCCCTCTGTCTTCCCGCCCCCGATCCTTACTGCCCTTTCAACCCCTGACCCTGCCGTCTCGCCCCGCCGCAGACTTTATTTGCCATCCCCCCTCCGGCGCCCGGCTAGACTCTGATCGTCGCGCCCCGCCTGGCCGCGCCGACGCCTGCCCGGTCTTTGACAATCCCATCCCGACCCCGCCCGACCGCCCCAGGTCCGGCGCGCATCCCGCAGACCCCGAGGGGCGGGAAGACAGCTTTTCGCATTTTTCCGAGGGTAGCCCGCGCGAAGCGCCAGGCCGCGTCGGGTCGACAAGGCGGAGCCTTGTGACCGCGGCCCACCAAAGATGTTCACCGGCGTTTCGCGAATGAACACCTGCCGTCATTCGCGAACGGCAGCCGCCTGAACCCGCAATCCGGATGGCGGCGGCCCCGGCGGCCCCTCACGGTCCGTCCATCGAAACGGCCCGGTCGTCGGGCCCCGCTCAAGAAGGACTACCGCCATGATCCGCATCGCCGCCGCCGCCGCCGCCCTGCTCCTCTCCGCTGCTCCGGCCCTCGCCCAGTCCGCCGACAGCAAGGTCGTCCTGACCTTCGAAACCGGCGCCCGCACCGGCATGGTCATGGTCGCCCTGTACGACACCGCCGCGGCCTTCGACGGCGCCTCCGCCCGCCCCGTCGCCGCCACCGCCGTCCCGGCCTCGGGCCGCGTCGTGGCGACCTTCGAGAACCTGCCCGCCGGCGACTATGCGGTGAAGGCGTTCCACGACGTCAACGGCGACGGCGAGATGAACACCAACCCCTTCGGCATGCCGGTCGAGCCCTACGCCTTCTCCAACAACGCCGTCGGCAACATGGGCCCCGCCCGCTGGTCCGCCGCGCATTTCGCCGTCTCCGGCGAGACGA
>CAYNNT010000009.1:0-41791 GCA_964398675.1 uncultured Brevundimonas sp. | reverse complement strand
CTTCGTCGATGTGCTCAGCCCCTGCGTGGCGTTCAACAATCACAAGGGATCGACCAAGAGCTTCGACTGGGTTCGCGAGCACAATGAGGCGGTCAACCGGCTGGACGTCATCCTCGGCCGTGAACCCGTGACCGCCGCCTATGCGCCCGGCTCCCTCGTCGAGGTCGCCCAGCACGACGGTTCGATCCTGATGCTGCGCAAGGTGGCCCGTGACTACGACGCGACCGACCGCGTCAGGGCCATGGCCTATCTGCATGAACGACAGGCAGTCGGCGAGATCGTCACCGGCCTGCTCTACGTCGATCCCGATTCCGAGGACCTGCATGACGCCCTGGCCACGGTCTCCAGCCCACTGAACGCCCTGTCCGACGCCGAACTGATCCCCGGAACGGCGGCCCTCGACCGGATCAACGCCGCGCTGCGTTGACCGTCGACCTTCGTATCCCCAACCGGCCCGCTCAGCCCTTGGGACCCGAGGACCCCAGGCGCCGGAAGGCCATCAGGTCGTCCACCCACGCCTTGTCCTCAAGGACCTGGACCAAAACCTGCCGGATCATCGGCTGCATCCGCTCGACCTCCACGGCGTCCAGCACGCCGGCCACCTGGTCGTTGAAGCGGGTGACGTCGACATGAGCCCGCTGGAAGACCTCCCGTCCCTTCCCGGTGAGGTCCAGATGCACCTGCCGCCGGTCGACAAGGTCGCGATCACGCTGGACCAGGCCATCGTCGACCATGCGGTCGACGGTGCGGGTCAGGGTCGTGCGGTCGGTGGCGCAGAATGCGGCGACCTCGCCCATCGTCGCCCTGCCCAACCGCCGCAAGGTGGCCAGGACCTGCCACTGGCTCAGTGTCAGCCCCGTCCGCGCCAGCTCACGCCCCAGCGCGGTCTCACGTTGTCGGACCAGGTGGTGGAGAAGAAAGAACAGGTGGCCGGCCGTCAGCGGCTCAAACACGCCTGAATCGCCCCCGGCGCCCTGGTCCGACAGCCCGCCCGACATCCCGATTGCCCTCTCATTCCCCGCAGAGCACTCGAAACAGGTGCGCGCGTCGCGTGCAACCTCTATTGCACCTGTTGCGATTGCAATCAGGTGCAAACGGACATTCCTTCCGGGCGATGGGGGCTGAACCAACGACCCGGTTCGGTTCCCAAACAGAGGGATTGCGGAACGCGCGGCGCGGCCCGGACCGCGTCAGCCGGTCAGGCGTCCGTCTGCGACAGCCCCCGGATCGACGCACATAGTTCAGACAACGCCCCTCGCGCTGTGGTAGCAATCCATATCCCCGTCAGCCGGATTTCACGTCATGACCATCCGAGTATCCGCATCACAATCGTTCACCAGAGATCGCGTCGGCGTGGCGCGCGACGACACGGACGGCCGCACCTCCCTGATCGCCGATCAGCGCGGGGTGGGATCGGAATTGAACGGCAAGCCTTCGCTCTCGGTCGAGGACGCGGCGGTCCAGCTCACCCGGGCGAACCTCAGCTGGGGGCCGCTGGGCCAGGCGGCCACCGTCAGCTTCGCATTTCGGGCCACGGGAAACGGGATGCCCTCCGACGTGCAGGGGTTCACGAATTTCACGAACGTCCAGATCCAGGCGACCCTGCTGGCGCTTCAGGCATGGTCGGATGTGGCCGGGCTGACCTTTGTGCGGCAGAACGACGGGTCCGGCTATTCGGACAATGCCACCATCCTGTTCGGCAACTATTCCAGCGGCGCGGAAGGCGCGGCCGCGTTCGCCTCTCTGCCGGGCTCCGCCGCTCCCTCGGCCGAGGAAGGCGACGTCTGGGTCAACGCGTCGCTCAGTTACAACGCAACTCCCTTGATGGGGGGCTACGGCCAGCTGGCTCTGGTACACGAGATCGGCCATGCGCTCGGCCTGCTGCACCCCGCCGACTACGACGCCGCGGCCGGCGTCGATATCACCTATGCGGCGCATGCGACCTACTACGAGGATTCCAACCAGTACACGGTGATGAGCTACTTCAGCGAGTCAGCCACCGGGGCCGGTTTCGGAACCGGCCGGTATGCGTCGGCGCCGCTGCTGGATGACATCGCCGCCGCCCAGCGTCTCTATGGCGCCAACATGTCGACCCGAACGGGCGACACCGTCTACGGCTTCAACTCGACCGCCGACCGGGCCTGGTTCAGCGCCTCCGGAGCCGGGCCCGTACCGGTCTTCGCGGTCTGGGATGCAGGCGGGATCGATACGCTGGACTTCTCCGGCTACAGCGTCCGCCAGGTGATCGACCTGCGCCAGGGCGCCTTCTCGGACGTTGGGGCCCGGACCGGCAACGTCTCCATCGCCCTGGGCGCCGTGATCGAGAACGCCATTGGCGGCGCGGGCGACGACATCATCACCGGAAACAGCGCGGACAATCGCATCACCACCGGGGCGGGAAACAATGACGTTGAAGGCGGGCTTGGGACCGACACCCTGGTCCTTGCCGGGCTGCGTTCGGACTACACGATCACCTCGGACGGTCGGCGCGGCTTCATCGTCGGCCCCGAGGGAACGACGCGGTTCGAGAATGTGGAGTTCCTCGCCTTCGCCGACATGACGATTGCGGCCCCGCCCATTACCGGCGGCCTCGATATCCTCGGCGACATGACCAACGACCGGATGGACGGCACGGACTTCGACGACACCCTCCACGGCGGCGGCGGCAATGACGTGATTCTGGGCCTCGGCGGCACGGATCGGCTGATCGGCGGCCGGGGCGATGATCTCGTCGATGGCGGCGCCGGAAATGACCTCATCTACATTGATCAGGGCAATGACGACCTTTCGGGTGGGGAGGGCATTGACGTGCTCTCCGCCGATCTGGCGTTGAGCGGCCTGCAGATCGACATGCAACTCGGAACCATCTCCGGCGGCGGAATGGGGGTCGACCGCGTTTCCGGATTTGAGCGGGTCACCGGCTCCCGGTTCAACGACCTGATCATCGGCGGCGACGAGGACAACTATATCCAGGGCTTGGGCGGAATCGACACGTTGCGCGGCGGCGGAGGGAATGATGAACTCGTCGCCTCGTCCGCGCTTGCCGGCGGCGGGGCCGATGTGATCAAGGCCGCCGACCAGGCGAACAGCGCCATCGCGAGCGCGATTTCACTCGACGCTGCCTTCGACACCCTCGAGCGCCCGGACATATTCAACAGCTTCGCCAACCCGCATGCGACGGTCGTCGCAACGAGCCATGGCGGGCTGGAGTACTATGCCTTTACGGTCGGCGCGAACGTGACAGCCACGTTTGACATCGACGGCGCGGCCTTTGACTCAACGCTGCGGATCTTTGACGCGTCGGGTGTCGAGCTTGCCTCTAATGATGACTTCAAGCCGACCGGCGACGGCGGAGCGGGAACGGATTCCTTCCTGAATTTCCGCTTCGCCACGGCGGGCGTCTACTATGTGCAGGTCGGCCAGTACGCCCCGGCCGGCGGATCGGGATTCGGCACCGCGCCGCCGGCGGCCGGTCTCGGCTACACGCTCCACGTCTCGGTTCCGGGCCACGCTGTTCAGCCGACCTACAACCAGGGGTCCGAGCTTCATGGGGACGCCGGCAATGACATCCTGAGGTCCAGCTTTGGCAATGACTATATGGATGGCGGAAGCGGGCTCGACACGGCCATCTTCTCCGGCTCCCGAACCTCGTACGCCGTGAGCGTCTCCGATGGCGTGACAACGGTCAGGCAAGGCGGCGAGGGTGGTGTGGACACCGTCCGGAATGTCGAGCGGCTTCAGTTCTCGGACGGTGTCTTCAATGCAGCCGGCCTGCCCTTTGGTGGACCGATCAACGGCACCTCGGTCGCGGAGGAGCTTTACGGCACCGACGGCAATGACGTCATCAACGGCCTTGGCGGGGACGACGTGATCGACGGCGGGGCCGGCAATGACGCCCTTGCAGCCGGTCTCGGGAACGACACGGTGCACGGCGGCGCCGGCAATGACGTGATCTCGGGCGACGGCGGTTCGGACGTGCTGCACGGCGACGACGGCGACGACGCCTTCCTGTTCGCCGTCGGCGAGCCCGGCGGTTCGACCCAGGCCTTCGGCGGCGCCGGGACGGACACCATCATCCTGCGGGGCGGCGGGGCCAGTATCGACCTGACCACCAACGGCGGCTCGGCCGGCGGGGTGGCGATCAGCGTGAACTCGATCGAGAACGTCCAGTTCGACGGCTCGGTCGATGCGGGCGGCGGGAACCGGCTCGCCTACGGCAGCGCGGCGAACAACGCGATCGTGGCCCTGGGCATTCTCGCCGGTGTGACCTTCGAGGGCCGCGGCGGGGACGATCTGCTGATCGGCGGCGGCGGCGCGGACAGCCTCCTCGGCGGCGATGGCGCCGACAATGTCAGTGGCGGTGACGGCAACGACACGATCGAAGGCGGAGAGGGCGCGGACCATCTGGCGGGCGGTCTCGGCGCTGACTGGGTTTACGGCGGCACGGGCAATGACGTCATCTCCGGCGACGGCGGGTCCGACATCCTGCTGGGCGAGGACGGCGACGACGCCTTCCTGTTCGCGGTCGGCGAGCCTGGTGGAGCGACCCAGGCCTATGGCGGAGCGGGAACCGACACCATCATCCTGCGTGGCGGCGGGGCCAGTATCGACCTGACGACCAACGGCGGGTCGGCCGGGGCGGTGGCGATCAGCGTCAACTCGATCGAGAATGTCCAGTTCGACGGCTCGGTGGATGCGGGCGGCGGAAACCGGCTCGCCTATGGCAGCGCGGGGGCCAACGCCATCGTGGCGCTGGGCATTCTCGCCGGGGTGACCTTCGAGGGTCGCGGCGGCGACGACCTGCTGGTCGGCGGAGAAGGCGCCGATCTTCTGTCGGGGGGCGGCGACAACGACATCATCAAGGGCAACGGCGGCGACGACGCGATCGAGGGCGGCGCGGGGACCGATCTCGTCGAGCTTCGCGGACTGGCGGCCGACTACACGATTACGGCCGTCGCCGGCGGCTATCGGGTGACGGACGCGGTCGGCGGCCGTGACGGCTCCGACCTGCTGACCGGGATTGAAACTCTGCGCTTCAGCGACGGGTCGACGGTCTCCCTACCGGCGAGCGCTCCCGGGGCGCCGCAGGTCCCGCCCGCCGTGGCCGACGACAAGACGGTCACCGCCGGACCGGAGGTCCTGCCCGGCGCGACGGGGGACAAGACCCTGTTCGACGGCCCCTGGACCCTGCCGGGCGCGGACGACGGCTTTGTCCTGACCGGCAAGTTCGGCGACGTCCCGCCCGTCATGCCCACCCTGTCAGACGACTTCGATGTCGGCCACGCTGCGGTGGCGGAGCTGGAACTGACCCGGGAATCGATGATGAGCCTGCTGCGCGAAAATCCGCTCCACCATCCCGGATACGGTCCACAATTGACGCTTGATGACGACGGGTCGGGCGTCATCGCTCCGTCCCGCCATGATGTCTGGGAATAGGCCGGCACGGCACCCTTCAGTCGCGGTGTCTGTGGGTCCTGTCAGGCGGTGTGAGGCGGCAACGGCCCTGCCTTGCTGATGAGCGCCTGCCCCGCCGGCGCCCCTCGCCGGCGACTGGCGGGGCGCAGGCGATTACGTTAGGGGTGCGGCTCCGTCGTCCCAAGCCGCTGGAGCCGGACATCCTCAAGCAAGCCCTCCCCTTCGTCCGCGAATTCGTCGCCTTCTCGGGACGCAGACGGATTGTGACCGTTGCGACGCTGATGGTCCTCGGGGGCCTGGTAGAGGGACTGAGCCTCGCGCTCCTGATTCCACTGCTTGCGTCGATCACGGGTGGCGAAGGGCCATTGCAGCGATGGACGGACGTCGTCTTCACCCGGTTCGGAACCGACACGGTCCTCGAGCGACTGACCGTCATCGTCATTGCGTTCATCGCCGCCATGGCGCTTCGCGGCCTCGTCCTGATGGCGCGGTCCAGGGCGATTACGGCGTTGCAGGCGCGCTACGTCGAATATCGGCGCGCCGCGCTCTTGCGCGCGCTGGCCGGGGCTCCCTGGCGACAGGTCGCGGGTCTTCGCCACGCCCGGATCACGACCGCGCTGACCAACGAGATCTCGCGGGTGGCGATCGCGGCCCAGTCGATGATGCAGTTCTCGCTGGCCGCCGTGATGCTGGCCGCACAACTGGCCCTTACCCTGGTGATCGCCTGGGGCATCGGACTGCTGGCCGCCGGCCTGCTGGTGGCCGCGGCTGTCGCCTCGGTCGGGCGGATGCGTCTGGCGAAGCGGTATGGAGACAATCTCCGCTTCGGCAACCTGAAGATGGCCCACACCGCCGGCCAGTTGCTGGGCGGGCTCAAACAGGCTGCGGCCGAGAACCGTCAGGGCGCGTTCGTCTCGGACTACGAGGCGGCGGGGGCGGCATTGGCCAATTTCCAGATCGAGCACGAGCGACGCTCTTCCCGGTTCCATTTCGCCGTATCGATGACTGTGGCGACGCTCGGGGCCCTGCTGCTTCTCGTCGGCGTCTCGACCGGCACAGACAGCGTCTCGCTGATCGCATCCATGCTGGTGCTCAGCCGCATGGTCGGCCCCGCGGTCGGCCTGCAGCGCGACGGCGAACTGATCGCCTCGACATTGCCGGCCCACGGCATGATCGTCGAGCTCGAAGCAGAGTTGCGCAACAACGCCCCTGTTTTGGTGGATTCCGGCGAGACGCCGGACGGGGTGATCGCCCTCGACCGCGCCACCTATCTCCACGACAACGGGGAGAGAGGGGTCGCCGAGGTCACCCTGACAATCGTACCGGGGGAATCGGTGGGCCTGACAGGGCCGTCGGGCGCGGGCAAGACGACGCTCATCGACCTGATCACCGGCCTGCTCGCGCCACAGCACGGCAAGGTCAGCATCGGCGGACAGCCGTTGGATGAAGCAGCCGCCTGGCGCTGGCGGAACCGCATCGCCTATGTCGGACAGGACGCGTTTCTCACGAACGACACCATCCGTCGCAACCTCGTCCCCGAGGAAACGGGTCCGGCCGACGAAGCCATGATCTGGACGGCGCTCGAGCAGGCCTCGATCGCCGAAACCGTCCGCGCCATGCCGGACGGCCTCGAAACCGTCCTGGCCGAGCGGGGAAGCCGGCTCTCCGGCGGGGAGCGCCAACGGATCGCCATTGCGCGCGCCATTCTTCGCCGCCCGTCCCTGCTGGTCCTGGACGAGGCGACGAACGCCATCGACGTGCCTACCGAGCGCCGGATCCTCGACACGCTGACAAACCTCGATCCAGCCATGAGCATCCTCATCATCGCCCATCGGACCGAGAGTCTGACCCATTGCTCCCGCGTTCTGGTGATGGACGAAGGACGCCTGGTCGGCGACCGCAGCGCTTCCGTCTAGGCCGGCCAGCGACGCGTCACGGACGCTGCGGCGCGACGTAGAAAAGTCTGCGCAGCAGCCAGCTCACCGGCCGCAGAAGCGGATAGAGGAAATGCAGGGGCGCCGGGAGCGGCAGGCGTCGCATCAATTTCCAGTCGACCATCCCGTGCCGCAGGAGGCGCGCGCGATAGTTCCGGGAGTCCTTGAAACGCCAGAGAAAGACGTGGGGCGGGATCGCACTGAAACGCCCCTGCGGGATTTCCGGGCCATGGAGCCTGTCGAGGCATTGCCGCTCCAGCCAGGCCAGTCTCCGGTCTGCGTCGAGCCGCCGGGCGAGGTCCGCCGGGAGCTCGAGCTTCCAGAGCCGCCGGCAGAGCCGAAGCGCCAGGCCCGCAGCACGCTCGGCATCCAGCGCTCGCGCCTGGTCGAACAGCTGTTCAATCTCGGTCGGACTTCTGACCGCGAGCATGGCCTGGATGTCGGCCAGCCACTTCAATCGGAACCACTGGCTGACAGCGCCGTGGGTGCAGAGGTAGGCGAACAGGTGACCGTCTTCCAGGGTCGGCAGGACCCTGCCTCCGAGGCTCACCTGCCTCGAGGCGGCCGAGACCTCCAGAGGCGCCATGACGTAGGTGTTCTCGTTCAGGCGATGATGCAGTTCCACCACCAGCCTTGTCGTCGGGTGCGCGAATGCGCAGTCCTTGTGCGTGTCGAGCCAGAGGTTAAGCCACGGCTCGGCAAAGGTCGGAGGGCCCTCGAACATTGCATAGCCGCGCCCCTGCAGCGCCTGAGCGGCACGGGCCATGTCCCCGGAAGCGACCCATATGTCGAGGTCCTTGACCTGACGAAGACCCGGGGACCCGTAAAGCAACTGGCTCAGCACCGGCCCCTTCACCACCGCCATGGCGATGCCCTCGGAGGCGAAATAGTCCTTCAGGCGGAGGGCCTCGGTGGAAAGCGCCATCGCCCGAAACACGTCCTGCCTGGCCGTGGCCTTGAGCGGCGGCGGCGCGTCGATACCGGCGCAGGTCAACCCGTCGAGGGCGAGCGAGGCCATCCTGTGCCTGCTCACCATGGCGAGAAAGGCTGTCCAGTCCGACCCTGCGGCTGCCGAGGCGGCGCGCACCGCCTCGTCCCGGCGCGGTCCGCGGGGCCAATCTGCGCAGGCGACCAGCAGGCGGAACTGCGGCGACGACATTGGATCGGCAACGTCCACAGTGCTCCCTTCCGCAACGCTTCCGCCCTAGCATCTACCAAGCCTGCCCAAAATGGACAGATCGGTTCGCACACAGGGGTGCGGAGTCCATGCAGGACCCCCGTCGCGCGCCGGGTGCGAAAGACGCCCGTGTCGGCTAGACCTTGCACAGGCTCAATATGAGAAGACCGTCGCGAATGCCCGGCCGACAGAGACTCACGCAAATCGCCGGCATGGTCCTTTCGTGCTGCCTGTCGCTTACCGTTCCGGCCCATGCGGCCGTGTCGCCCGCCCCGGGCGCCGGCCTGCCCGCGGCCACCTACTATCTGATCAGCCTGGAACGCGCTCCACTGGACGAGGCCGCCGAAGCGGTTCTGATCCAGTCTCTTGGCTCCACGGTCATCGTGGACCCCGGCCTCGAGGCACAGATCACCTTTCGCGTTGCGGATTCGCTGACCCCGGCGGCACTGGCCGAACAGTTTTCGGTCGCCCTCGCCGAGGAAGACGTTGCCCTGGTTCGGTCCGGAGACGGGTTCCGGCTGATGGACCTTCGGGCCGCCCTCGCCGCGCGTCCGAAACTCGATATCGTCAGTGTGCCGCCGCCCGAACTGCTGCCGGGCGCACCGGAAGCCCTTTCCCCGTCCGTGCCGCCGGCGCCGATCGCGTCCCCCGGGATGGCCGGAAGCCGGGACCTTCGCTGGCTGGCCTTTGCGGCCGTTGTCCTGGCGCTTGCGGGCGGTACGGCATGGATGCTGCGTGGCCGGTGGGGTCCGGCGCTCATGCGGCTCCGGGGCGTACGGCGGGCTTTTCGACGTGACCGGCAAGGCGAGCGGAACGCGGTGATTGATCGTCTGGTGGCGACGGGGACCGTCGATCTCGCCTTGCTGGCCAAGGCCTGTGAAACGGCCGCGCGGCGTGGCTGGCCCGTCGAACAGGTCCTCTGCGACCTCGGCGGCGTAAGCGATCAGTTGCTGGCGGACGCCTATGCCGGCGTGTCGGGGCTGGAGCGCTGGAGCCCTCCTGCCCCGCCTGCAACCCCGGCGGGCCCCGGAACTGACCCGCTGGTCGGCGCTCTCAACGAGAGGACCATGTCGCTGGTTGAGGCGGATGACTGGGCGGTGGTCGTCGCCACCTCCGACCCGCTCGACGATGAGGCCTTTGCCGAGGCGTCCCGCCTGAGCGGACGGATGGTGACCCTGGTCGTGGCGGCCCGATCAGAACTGTCATCAGAGCCATTTCGGGACAGCACGGCCGCCGCCGCGCCGGAAGACCGCCTGATCATCCCCTGGGGCAGGAAGCTGGATATGGACGGCGCCGCCCTGTTGCAGGCCATCCTCAGCCGCCGGACGTCCGGGCCGTCAGAGACCTGATGCACGGGTGACCGCGGACGCCCGTCGGCGGCCGGTCAGTAGATGTCGCTGAGATCAGCCGGCAGACGGGGGCCGGGCGTCGTGGACAGCAGGCTGAACCCGCGCGTCGGCAGGGCCTCCTGGTTGCGCAGCCGTTCGTACTGGGTCCGGGCGTTCGCCGCGACGTCCGCCGGATCACGCAGGATGGTCGGACGCAGGAAGATGAACAGCGTCTTGCGCGTAATGCTCTCGCGATTGCTGCGGAACGCACGGCCGAGGACCGGAATGTCGCCGAGCAGGGGCACCTGGCTGTTTGTCGACAGACGGTCGTCGCTGATCAGACCACCGAGAACAATCGTCTGTCCGTTGTCCGCCAGCACGGTGGTCTCGATGCTGCGGCGATTGGTGATGAGATCGACAGCGCCGGGGAGGTTGGCGTTGACCAGCGACGAAACCTCCTGGGCGACCTCCAGCCTGATCACATCGCCGTTGTGGATGCGTGGAATGACCCTCAGGGTGATGCCCACGTCTTCCCTCACGATGGTCGTGAACGGATTGGTCGTATTGCCTTCCGTGGTGAAGCTGCCGGTCTTGAACGGCACGGTCTGACCGACGACGATTTCGGCCGGCTGGTTGTCCAGGGTGGTGATGCTGGGTGTCGACAGCAGATTGGCCCGGGTCGAACTGCTCAGCGCCTGGATCAATACGCTGAAGTCGTCGCCGCCGCGGATCACGGCCGATGCGCCTTCGGGCGCCATCGTGAAGGCGGCGGGCGCGCCCAGAGCCACCAGAATTTGGCGGAGAGAGATCCCGCCGGTCGAGAAGGAGGTGCCGCCCGCCGATCCCGTCTGGACGGCCGCGCCTCCCAGGCCGAGCTGAACGCCCAGTTGCTCGGCCAGATCGCCGGTGACCTCAACGATCACGGCCTCGATCATGACCTGCGGCCGCCGCTGATCCAGTTCGGCGATCAGGGCGTCCATCTCGGCGATCGCGGCGGGCGAGCCGCGCATGACGATGGCGTTCAGCTCCGGGGCCGGCTGCAGGGTGATGTCGGCGAGGGCGAAACCGGACGCCGGGCGCGTCGCGGGCGCGGAAACAACCACCGGACCCGCGGCACGGCCATCGGAGCCGCCCCGTCCCGCCGCCGACGCCGCCACACCGGAATCCGGCTCCCTGTTCGACGCCAGGGCGCGGGCCACGGGGTTGGAAGGCTGATCGGGCGCGCCGAGTATGCCGCGCAGGACTTCGGTTACACTCTCGGCGTCCGCATGGCTCAGCCGCACGACACGGGTGATCGGCGCGGTGCCGCCCGGAACGTCAAGGGCTTCGGCCACGGCCCGCGCTTCGCGGATGTCGTTGGCGTCGCCCCGAACCAGAACGAGGTTGCTCCGCTCGTCGACCGCGACCCGAACGCCCCCGGCGTCAGCACTGGTTCCCAGCAGGGCGGTGATGGACTGGCCGACGTCGACCGCGCTGGCGTAGCGCAAGGTCAGGCTTTCGAAGGTCTGGCCGCTGCCCGCGTCCAGAGCCTGGGCCAGTTGTTCAATCCGCCTCACGTTCTCCGCGTAGTCCGTGACCACGATGGCCGGAGGCGCATTGATCGATTCGAGGCTGCCGAAGGAAGCGACAAGGGGGCGCAGGACCCGCACGGCCTGGTCGGGAGCCAGGTTTCGCAGGCGTATCAGGCGTGTCACCACGTCCTGCGACCGCGCGCGCCGAAGATCGACGCCCGACCCGCTCTGGATAACGGCCGCCTGGGGCACGATCCGCCAGGATGAGCCGCTGCGGATGGCGGCATAGCCATGGACGCGCAGAACGGACAGGAACAGATCCCAGACCCCGTCGGGATTGAGAGGATCGGCCGAAATCACATTCACCGTGCCCGATACGCTGGGGTCCAGGATCAGGGTGCGACCGGTGATGCGTGAAACCTGTTCGGCGACACTCCGGATCTCGGCGCCGCGCATGTTCACGACGACCTCGCCGATCGGCTCGGCGGTCGTTTGCGTCAGGCCAGGTCCCGCCAGCAGCAGGCTGATGCAAAGCGCGACGGACAAAGTCTGGCGGGAGTGCGTCAAGAATGGCTCCTAGCGAAGAGGAAACGAGAGCGTGATGCGCCGCCCGCTCCTCAGCACCTCGACCCGGGCGCCGCCCGAAGTGATGGCTTGGTCCAGTATGGCGCGCGCATTGCCCAGTGCGCCGACTGGCTGATTATTGACCTTTAGGACGATATCGCCCGGCTGCAATCCCGCGGCGCGCAATGCGGCGGGCGGATTGTCGCCGACACGAAGGCCCGCCGCCGTGGCGGTGACGTTCAATTCGGTGGCCACCGCCTCCGGACTCGCGGCCAGTCTCTGGCGATATTGCTCAACGACCGAGGGGTTCATGCCCGAGCCGCCGGCAGGGCCGGACGGTGCGGCCGGAGCCCTGGCCGGAGCCCTGCCGGCCCGCTCCGATGGCAAGGCCCCCGAACGCGCGGCGGCGGGCGCCGGTTGGCCGGCGGCGACGCTCCCCGGTTCGGGAAACTCCAGCGTCTCCGTCCGGTCGCCGATCTGGATCACCACGTGGTCAACGCCGATCGACTGGATGACCGCGCCGCCGCCGAGGGCCTGGCCGGGGCGAAACGCCGTGGCCTGGGCGCCGCCTCGCGCGATCACGGCGGTCGACGCAGATGCGGGCGAGGCCAGAAAGATCGCCTTCAGCACCATGCCGGAGGCGGACGCCTGAACGTCGTCCGCCCCCCTGCCAAATGGAGCGAGGGACAGGATGGGGGAGAGGTCGTCCGCGAGCAGGGCCGTGGTCGGCCGCTGCGCGAGCGTCACCTGGGTGCGTCCGTCGTTCAAGCCTGCGAGCCGCCAGGTCAGACCCGCCAGCGCCGCGGCGACCGATACGACGACAAGGCCGGTCAGAACACTGACGGCGATGGACGAACTGCGCAGGGGGGACCCCGCATCGAGGCTGATCCAGCGCCGGATCATGCCGCAGACTTCCCGATGTCGACGAACCCCGTGAGGATCACGGCGGAGCTCCTGGCCCCCGCCGGAGACACCGCGACGGTGACCGCCGCGAGATCCGGATCCTCGCTGGCGTCCAGGCCGACCGCGACGTCCCAGCTCCGCCCCAGCATTTCAACCCGATCGGTCCGGGGCACGGGAACAGCCGGTCCGACCTCGAGTTCGGCGAGCCGGTTTTCGGCCACCCATTGCGCGATCGTCCGGGTCTGGAGCCCACGAACCTGATCGACGTGGGCTTCCGTCGCCCGGATCAGGCCGGCGCTGGCGACCGCAAGAACCGTCAGGGCGACGAGCGCCTCGACCAGGGTGAAGCCTCCACGGCCGGCGGATGTCGTTCCTGACGTCATGGACGCTCTCCGGGACGGGAGGCCGTGGCGTTCAGACCGTCGAAGACGACGGTAAGGGTTCGTCCCGCGTCGCTAAGGGACATCTCGAACGACGGAGCGCCGGCGTCCGTCAGGACGATCAACGGGGGCGCGTCCGCCGTCAGGGTGAGGCCGCCGGGAAGGTCGTGGCGTTTGCCAAGCAGGGCATGGCTGTCGGGCACCCAGTTCCCGCCTGCTCCCTGCGTCAGGAAACCGTATCCGCGGGAATCCCAGGCCAGGGCGATGGGGCGCCGTGTGACCAGAACCTCGTCCGCCGCAAAGCCAAGGCGTTCGGCCAGTCCGTTGGCCTCGGCCTGGGCCGTCATGGGCCGGCCCGAAGCGCCCAGACCGAGAACCACCATCGTCGCCATGACGCCCATGACGGCAAGCACCACCAGGACCTCGATGAGGGTCATGCCGGTCCGGCGCCCCCGCGTCATGGCTCAGCGATCCGCAGCGGAGAGATCGGCGTCGAGGTTCTCGCCCCCCGGACGCCCGTCCTTGCCGAGGCTGGACAGATCGAAGGCGCCCTCATCTCCCGGGCTGCGGTAGAAATAGGGATGGCCCCATGGGTCGACCGGCTCATCCGGCAGGTAACCTTCCTGCGACCAGTTGGCCGGCTCCGGCCCGATCGTCGGACGCGTCACAAGGGCCGAAAGCCCCTGTTCGGTCGTCGGATAGTCGCCGTTGTCGAGGCGATAGACCCTCAGGGCCGCCGAAATGGTGCGCAGGTCCGTCTTCGCCACGGTGACCCTCGCCTCATCAGGTCTGCCGATCACATTCGGCACGATCATGATCGCCATGACGGCGATGATGGCCAGGACGACCATCATCTCGATCAGGGTGAACCCGCCCCTGACAGCCAGCGAAGACCCGGCCCTCCGGATTCCCCTGCATCGTTCGTGCTCTGGCGTCCGTGACATCAACACCGCTATACATTGCCCGCCAAGGGGCGACCATGCCTGAACAAGACATCGAGTATGCACCGGATACGGCCGGTCGTCAGCAACCGGGCCCCGTGACCGGCCTCTGGTCCCTCGGTCGGGAGGGCCCGGTGCTGGTGGACGCCGGCTGGACCGGCACGCCGACCGTCCTTGTTCCGACAGAAGACATCCTGATCCTCGCGGTCGATCTGCCCATCGCCAACCGGACGCAACGACTGGCGGCCCTGCCTTTCGCGGTGGAGGATCAGGTGTCGGAGCCGATCGAGGCGCTGCACGCGGCGCTCGGAGCCGCGCTCGCGCCGGGCCGCTATCTGGCCGGCGTCGTTCGGCATGACCGGATGGCGCATTGGTGCGCCCTGATCGACGCGAACGGTCTGGAACAGGCCGCGATTCTGCCGGACGCCCTGTCCCTCCCTGCGCCTCGGGCCGGATGCTGGGCCGCTGCGGCTGATGGAGACCGGGTGCTGGTGCGTCGTCCGGACGGCATCGCATTCGCCCTGCCCGCATCGGCTTTTGAAGACGTGTGGCAGGCGGCGGATCGACCGCGGCTGATTTCCTGGGGCGACCCGTTACCCGAACGGTTTTCGGCCGAACCGGCGGACCTTGGCCCGGCAGGGTCCTCGACAATCGCAGGGTCCGTGCCGCTGGATCTTCGCCAGGGCCGCTACGCCCGCGCCTCGAACCGCCCACCATGGCTTCAGCGGTTGCTGCAGGTCGCCGCCATCGGTCTGTTGGCCCATGCGGCGATCTACGCGGTCGACACCGTGGCCCTTGTCCGTTCCGCCGACGCCCGGCAGGCCGAAACGGCCGCACTGGTGGCCGCGGCGGGAGGGCCGACCGGCGGCGATCTGGCGGCGACGGCGGAGGCGATGCTTCCCGGCGGCGACAGCGGCTCCGGCCTGCTGCCGATGTTCAGCCGGGCTGCGCGGGCGCTGCAGCCCGTTGCACAGACCATCGCGTTCCAGGCGCTCGGCTACGAACGGGCCTCGGGCCTGACCATGGAGATTGAGGCCTCGGACCTCGCCAGCCTGCAACGGGCCGAGGGCGCCCTGCGCGAGGCCGGACTGCAGCCGGTGGGCGGCGACTCGGTCGTCGAGAATGGTCGGGCCAGCCAGACCATCACCCTTTCGCCCGCGAAGGCGGTCCGATGAGGCCGGGGCTTACCTTTCCCGCTTTCGCTGGGGGTCTGATCCGCGACGGACGGACCTGGTGGGAAGCACGCGCCCCTCGCGAGCAGGCCTTGCTGCTGTGTCTGGCGGCCGTACTGATCGTGGCGGCCGCCATCGGCGGCTTTGTGAAACCTCTCCAGGCGGTCAGGGCCGAGGCGCGCTCCGACATCAGGCTGTACGACAGTCTGTCGGTACGTTTGCGGGCCGCCGGCCCGGACCTGGATGCACAGACGACCCGGGCGGCCAGGACCGGGTCTGTCCAGGCGATCGTATCGACCACGGCCGGCGAGCTCGCTCTTGAAATCCGTCAGATCGAGCAGCGGGGCGTGGTGACCAATGTCACCCTCGACACGGTCGATTTCACGCGACTGATGCGTTGGCTTGACCGCCTGGACCGTGAGGCCGGCATCACCGTCTCCTCTGCACGGATCGAACGCCAGACCCTCCCGGGCGCGGTCAACGCCCGCCTCTCCCTGGTGCGCCAATGAGCGAGACAGTCGTTCAGCGTACGACGGTGACGGGGATCGAACCGGGCCTGTCCTACGCCTTCGCCCGCCGGCACGGCGTCCTGATGACGCCGCAGGCCGACGGTCAGCTTGCCTGCGCCCACCGGGTGCCGCTGGGCCTGGATGCGCGGCTCGAGGTGCAGCGGGTCTTCGGGCCCGGGACTCGCTTCATTCCGGTCAACGACGAGACATTCGAGACCGATCTGCGAGAACAGTACCGCAGCCGCGCGGGGCAGTCTTCGGACTTCACCGCGGCGTCCGGCGACGACCTGGCCGCCCTGGCGGAATCGGCGGCAGCGGTCGATGACCTGCTGGACCAACGCGACGATTCCCCGGTCATCCGCCTGATCAACGCCCTGTTGCTGGAGGCCGTTCGCGAGGGGGCGTCCGATATCCATATCGAGACGCAGGAGCGGCGCGTCGTGGTCCGCTTCAGGGTGGACGGCGTCCTCCGGGACATGATCGAGCCCGATCGCGCCCTGGCGCCCCTTCTGGTCAGCCGCATCAAGGTCATGGCCCAGCTCGACATCGCCGAAAAGCGGTTGCCCCATGACGGTCGCGTCAAGCTGCGTGTGGGCGGTCTGGACCTCGATGTGCGCGTGTCGACGATACCGACGCAGTATGGCGAGCGTGTCGTCATGAGACTGCTGGACAGGGACGCGACGCGGCTGGACCTGACCAGTCTGGGCATGCAGGCGCGGGATCTCGCCCTCTTCGAACGCATGATCGCAAGACCGCACGGCATCGTTCTGGTCACGGGCCCGACGGGCTCGGGCAAGACCACCAGCCTCTATGCGGCGCTGACCCGGCTGAACGACCGGCGCCGCAACATCATGACCGTCGAGGACCCGATCGAGTATGAGCTCGAGGGCATCGGTCAGACGCAGGTGAACGGCCGCATCGGCCTGAGCTTTGCGCACGGACTGCGGTCCATTCTCCGTCAGGACCCGGACGTGATCATGGTCGGCGAAATCCGCGACCAGGAGACGGCCGAGGTCGCGGTGCGATCCAGCATGACGGGGCATCTGGTCCTGTCCACCCTGCATACCAACAGCGCGGTCGGCAGTGTCACACGCCTCATCGACATGGGCGTCGAGCGCTATCTTCTCGCGCCGATGCTCGTCGGCCTGGTCGCCCAGCGGCTCGTGCGCCGCCTCTGCCCCCACTGCAAGGAACCGGCGGTCGCGACCCAGGCCGATCACGACGCCCTCGGCGGGGCGCTGGACATCGGCGCCCGGATCTGGCGCGCCCGCGGCTGCAACGAGTGCCGGGACGACGGCTATCGCGGCCGACTGGGTCTGTATGAGGTGGTCGAGGTCGATGAACGGCTCCAGGCGCTCATACATGACGGCGCGTCCGACGCTGAACTGACCCAGGCGGCGCGAGACATCGGTCCAACCCTGCTCGACGACGCGGCGACCAAGGTGCTGGCGGGCCTGACGACGGTCGATGAGGTGTTTCGCGTCGTCCAGGACGAGGCCTGATCCGTGCCTGCGTTCGACTTCAGAGCGGTTGACCCGGCCGGCAAGCCCCAGCGCGGCGTCGTTGAGGCAGCCAACGCCCCGGGCGCGCGAAAGGCGCTTCGGGATCGAAACCTCATTCCGGTGTCGGTTCAGCTGTCCTCGGAGAAAGACCGGCCGGCGGGCCGGGGCGAGGTCGATCTGACGCGCCTTTTCGGACCGCGCATCGGCGCCCGGGCCCTGGCCGCCATGACCCGCCAGCTGTCCACCATGATCGGCAGCGGCATCCGGATCGAGGAGGCCTTGCGCATCCTCGCCGCCCAGAATGCGAAGCGGCCGGAGGGTCCCGTGCTCGTCAACGTCCGTGGCGCGATCATGGAAGGCCGATCCTTCGCAGCCGCACTGGCCGAACACCCCCGGGTCTTTCCCGACTTCTATCGCGCGTCCGTCGCCGCGGGAGAGCAGTCAGGCCGGCTGGATGACGTGCTCGCCCACCTGACCGACTTCGTCGAGGGGAAGGAGCGGTCGCGCCGCAAGGTCCAATTGGCCCTGATCTACCCGGCCCTTCTGGCGGTGGTGTCCACGCTGATCATCGGGCTGATGCTGACCTATGTCGTGCCCGACATCACCCGGGTCTTCGTGTCGCGCGGCGCGGAACTTCCGCTTTTGACCCGGGGCCTCATCGGACTGAGCGACCTTGTGCAGAAGTTCGGATGGATCATGGCGATCCTGACGGCGGCGGGCGCCCTGGCCCTGCGGCAATGGCTGCAGAGCGAGGCCAACGTCCTGACCGTGGCCAGGGTGATCGCCCAAAGGCAGCCCATGGCGCGGTTCAGCATCCAGATGAACGCCGCACGGTTCGCCGGCAGCCTGGCCACCCTCGTTCGCAGCGGGGTCCCGCTGGTGGATGCGATCAACGCCGCGGCGGCGGTGACGCCGAACGCCTGGATCCGCACCCGCGCTCAAATGGCGGCGGCCCGGGTACGGGAAGGCTCCAGCCTCCAGCGGGCCATGACCGAAGCCGACTGTTTCCCGCCCATGCTGATCGCCGTGGTCGCCAGCGGCGAAAACAGCGGTCAACTGGGCGAGGCGCTGGCTCGCGCGGCGACCGATCTGGACAGTGATACGGAGGCCCTGACAGCCGCCCTTGTGTCGCTCGTGGAGCCCGGAATACTGCTCCTGATGGGCGGTATCGTCCTGTTGCTGGTGCTCGCCATCCTCATGCCCATCGTCAACCTGAACAGTCTGGCGGGCCTGTAGGTGATCAGAGACGGGTCTCGATCGACATCCGGCCGGCTTCGACCGCCAGGATACGGGCGCCCGCCGGCAGCACGGTCGCTTTCAGCACCCCCGAGCGGTCGATGGTCATCTGGACCAGACGCGCTCCACCGGGCCGGCCGGCCGGCGTCAGCCACGCCGAAGTCTCCCCGGCTTCCGTGAGGGCGCGCCCTTCCATGGCCGGAACAGCGACGGGCGCCGCATCCGGACCGGTTCCGGTCGTACAGGCCCCCGGCCCGCTGCGGAGCGCGCCTTCCACGCTGGACCGGCGACCGGCAAGGACGACCCGGTCCAGATCAACGACAAAGCCGAGATCACAGCGGACCGGCAGGTCACGGATCAGGGTGTTGACCAGACCGGGCCCCGCAACGCCGGCGACGTCGCTCATCTCGACCCGGCCCGGTCGCCAGACGGCCTGTGAGGTCATGTCCGTGCCGCCGCCCCTGAAAACGACATCAGCGGCGACAGCCAGGTTCATCAACGACCGCAACGGCCGGACGCGCCAGGACACGACGGTCTGGTCGCCGATCGCGGCCTCGCCCTGCCAGATTGCGCCCACGGCGGGCCTCCCCCCTTCGCCGGCCGGCGAGACGACGAGTCGTGCGGGCGCGGTTGCGATCAGGGACAACGCGAAGCTGGCCAGCCCCAGAATCGCGAGGCGCCATGTCCTGACTCGGCGTACAAGGACGAGGAGCGGGGTTTGAAATGACAATGAATCGTCGACGTTGGCTTCGCTTGTCCGGCTCAGCGGGATTGGCATCGATCGCTCCATCATTCCTGTCCGCCTGCGCCACAGTTTCCGATGCTACGCCGCAGGCCGGGAATACGCCACGGATCGCCGTGATCCTGCCGATGACCGGGCCGTCGGCCGACCTTGGCCGCAGCATGGAACGCGCTGTCGCCCTGACGAAGCCCGCAGATGAACGGGAGCCCGGCTTTCTGGTCCTGGATTCCGGCGGAACGGCAGAGGGTGCCCGGGCGGCGGCGGCCCAGGCCGCGACCGCGGGCGCCGGGCTCATTCTCGGCCCCCTTTTCGCCCGGGAAGTGCCGGGGGTTCTGGCCGCCGCGGGCGGCCTGCCGGTGGTGACCTTCTCCAACGACGCCGACCTCGTCGGCTCGGGCGCCTTCGTCCTGGGGATCACGGCCTCGCAGGGAACCTCAACCATCCTCGCCTATGCGCGGAGCCGCGGCGTGCGGCGTGTCACAGCCGTCACGGGGACGGATCCCTGGTCGCGTCAAACAGTCGAGGCCGCCCGCGCAACCGCCTCATCCGTCGGTCTTGAGCTTTTCGAGGTCAGCGCGGCCGATGTGGCCGCCGGCAGCGACGTCGCCGCCTTGTTGACGGCGGGTTCCGGCGGCGCCCTGCCCGACGCGGTGCTCTTCTCGCAATCCGGCGACGGGATCGGTCCCCTGGTGGCTCGCGTGGCGGGTCTCGGCGTGCAAATTCTGGGTCCGTCGCGCTGGGGCGAAGAGTCTGCGACCCTGCTCGGCGCGGCTGAAGGCGCCTGGATCGCGGCGCCGGACCCGGCCGCCTTCCGGGGGTTCGCCCAGGCGTTCGAAGCCACCCACCAGACCGCGCCCGGCCTGCTGGCGGGCCTTGCGTTCGACGGGGCCAGGATCGGGCGACGCCTGCTGGCCGCGGACCGGCTGTCCCGGGACGGTCTGGTGACGTCCGAAGGCTTCCAGGGTGCGCTCGGGGCCGTTCGCTTCGCCGTCAACGGCCGCTGTACGCGTGAGCTCGCCATCCAGGTTGTGGACGGGGGCGCCCTTCGGGTGGTGGACCACCTCGCCGGCGCATGATGTCCGCGACCGCCCGGAATCGCGCGCGGAGGGCCGGCTTCACCCTCGTTGAGGTCCTCGTGGCGCTCGGTCTGTTCGGCCTGATCGCCCTCGCCGGATTCACCCTGCTGGACGGGATTGTCCGCACCAGGGACCGTCTGGAGGGCCGCCTCGACCGGCTGGCGGAGCTTCAACGCGCCATGTACGTCATCACGGTGGACTTTGAGGCCCTGGACAACGGCCCGATCGAGTTGGTCGACAACGGCCTCGCCTTCCGCCGCCGAACCCCCACTTCGCTGCGCGGCTCGACGGCGGTGCGGTATTTTGTAGCTGACGGCGCCCTGCGCCGACGGGTCGGCGCATCGGACGACCAGCGGCTGATCAGTCATGTCGCGGACGTCGACTGGACCTTTCATTTTGCGGACCGCGGCTGGAGCCCGACGCCGGGCGTGGCGGCCACGGACGAGACTCCGCAGGCGCCTGTGACCCGTCCGGACGCGGTCGCGCTGTCGGTTGATCTGAACGGGTCCGACGGATTGACCGGACGCCTGCGGCGGGTCGTCGAACTGCCGTCGCTGCCATGACCCGGACACCGTCCCGCAACCGCAAGGGCATGATCCTCGTCAACGTGCTCTTCGTCGTCGCGGTGGCCATGATCGTGGTGATGATGATGGTGACCACGCAGGATGTCGCCATCGACCGTACAGGCCGGTTCAGGGATGCGGGCCAGGCCACCGCCTACGCGCGCGCGGGCGAAGCCTCTGCAATCGTGGCCCTGAGACGGGATGCGGCCGCAGCGCCCGAAAGCGACTACCCCGGTGAGGCATGGGGTGCGGTCGAGGACCGGGACGTCGCGGTTCGGGGAGGCCGGTTCAGTCTGACGGTCGAAGACGACCAGTCCCGCTTCAATCTGAACAACCTCGGGGCGGGCGACCTCGTGGCCGAGGCGCTCCTCGGGCGTATTCTGGCTGCGCTCGGCCTGTCGAGTGACCTCCTCGAACCCATCGTCGGCCACGTCAGGGTTTCAGGACCCGTGGAAAGTCTGGAGGAATTCACGATCGTGGGTGTGGATCCGGACGACATCCAGACCCTGTCCCAGCTCACCACCGTCCTGCCGGGCGAGACGACCATCAACCTCAACACCGCGGACGAGCGTCTTCTGGCGGTGATTTTCGACAGCCCCGTCACAGCCAGACTGGTTGACTCGACCCGGCGCAGGCGGGGCTATCTGACCCCTTCGGACCTCGCCGCTCTCAACGCGCCGGCGCCGCGCGGGACCGGCTTCACTTCGGACTTCTATACCGTCGAGACCGACATGCTGATCGGGACGACCCGCCAGCGAACCGCCAGCGCCCTGCGTCGCCGCACCGGTCCCGCAGGTGTCGAGGTGGTGGTTTACGGGCGCCAGAGACTGCCGGCTGACTGAAGGCGCGCAGCCTGGTCGCCCGGCATTTCCGGTTGCCGTCACGGTCAGACGGAAACCTCGCATTGTCGCGGCGTTCAAGCTTCTGCAAATTGGCGCCGGACCCCCATGCCCCTGACCACAGACCCTCACCTTTCGCGCCGCCTGAGCGCGATCCTGCGCCCTACGCCCGACGGGCTGTGGTGTCCGGGTGGCGCCTTCTTCATCGATCCGCCGCGGCCGGTTGATCGTGCGGTGATCACCCACGGCCACGCCGACCACGCGCGCGCGGGCCACGGCTCCGTCCTGGCGACGCCCGAGACCCTCGCGATCATGAGCGAACGTTACGGCCAGGCGTTCGCCGCCCATACCCAGCCGCTGGCCTATGGCGAACGGATCACGGTCGGGGAGGTGGAGCTGTCGCTGGCGCCGGCGGGCCATGTCCTCGGATCGGCGCAGGCAACGGTGCGTCAGGGCGGTCTGACCATCACGGCGTCGGGCGACTACAAGCGCCGCCGCGATCCCACCTGCGCGCCGTTCGAGCCCGTGCCCAGCGACGTCTTCATCACCGAGGCCACCTTCGGCCTGCCCGTCTTCCGCCATCCACCCGATACGCAGGAGATCGCTCGTCTGCTTCGCTCGGTGCAGCAGTTTCCCGAGCGCGCCCATCTGGTCGGAGCCTACGCCCTGGGCAAGGCGCAACGGGTGATCCGGCTGCTGCGCGAGGCGGGCTATGACGAGACCATCTATGTCCATGGCGCGCTCGAGCGGCTGAACCGGCTCTACGAACATTTCGGCGTGGCGCTGGGCCCGCTGGCCCCCGCGACCGGATCGAAGGCGGATTTCGCCGGGCGCATCATCATCGCCCCGCCGTCGGCCCTGGCCGATCGATGGAGCCGCCGCTTTCCCGATCCGGTCACCGCCTTCGCCTCCGGCTGGATGAGCGTGCGGGCGCGCGCCCGGCAGCGCGGCGTCGAGCTGCCTCTGGTGCTGTCAGACCACGCCGACTGGGATGAACTGACCGAAACCCTCAGCGAACTGTCGCCGCGGGAGGTCTGGATTACGCACGGCCGCGACGACGCCCTGCGGCGCTGGGCCGAGTTGAACGGCCTGACGGCGCGGGCCCTGCGTCTGGTGGGCTATGAGGACGAGGACGACGACTGATGCGCGCCTTCGCCGCCCTGCTCGATCGCCTGTCGCTTACGGCCTCGCGGAACGCCAAGCTCCGTCTGATCCGCGACCATCTGGCGGATACGCCCGACCCGGATCGCGGCTGGGCCCTCGCCGCCCTGACCGGCGGCCTGTCGTTCACCGCCGCCAAGCCCGCGATGATCCGCCGGGCGGTCGAGGCGCGCGTCGATCCCGAGTTGTTCCGCCTGTCCTACGACTATGTCGGAGACCTCGCGGAGACGGTCGCCCTGATCTGGCCGGCCCGCCACGGCGCCAACCGTGAGCCGGACCTGTCCGAAGTGATCGACGCCCTGACGCAGGCGAAACGCGGCGAGGTGCAGGGCCTGCTCGAAGGCTGGCTCGACGCGCTGGACGCAGACGGCCGCTGGGCCTTGCTGAAGCTCGTGACGGGAGGCCTGCGCGTTGGCGTCTCGGCCCGGCTCGCCTGGCAGGCGGCGGCGGACTTCGGCGGGGTGGAGGCGCCGGACATCCAGGAAGTCTGGCACGCCCAGTCGCCGCCCTATGCTGATCTCCTGGCCTGGCTGGACGGCCGGGCCGAGCGTCCGTCGGCCGATGCGCACGGCCGCTTCCGACCCGTCATGCTGGCCCAGCCGATCGATGAGGCGGAGATGCCGAAGCTGGATCCCGCCGCCTATGCCGCGGAATGGAAATGGGACGGCATCCGGGTGCAGGCCGCCAGCGAAGGCGGGCTGAAACGCCAGTACAGCCGCACCGGGGAGGACATCTCGCCGGCGTTTCCGGATGTGCTTGCGGCTCTGACCCACGACGGCGTGATCGATGGCGAACTTCTGGTGCTGCGCGCCGGGCGGGTCGGATCGTTCGGCGACCTCCAGCAGCGTCTGAACCGCAAGACGGCGGACGCGAAGGTCATGGCGGCGCACCCGGCCGGCATCCGCGCCTATGACCTGCTGGCCGCCGACGGCGCCGACCTACGCAAGCTCCCCTTCACCGAGCGGCGCGCGCGGCTCGAGGCGCTGGTCGCCTCGCTCGCCTCTGACCGGATCGACCTGTCCCCGCTCCAGCCCTTCACGTCCTGGGAGGCCCTCGCCGCCCTTCGCGCCGCTCCCCCTGAAGGCGACCCCCGGGCGGCGGAGGGCCTGATGCTGAAACGGCTCGACAGCGTCTACGAGGCGGGCCGGCCGAAGGGTCCATGGTTCAAGTGGAAAAAGGATCCGCACCTGGTCGACGCGGTGCTGATGTACGCCCAGCGCGGCCACGGCAAACGGTCCAGCTTCTACTCCGACTTCACCTTCGGGGTCTGGACCGAAGGCGTGGACGGCAGCCACGCCCTGACGCCCGTCGGAAAGGCGTATTTCGGCTTCACCGATGAAGAGCTGGGGCAGCTCGACAAATTCGTGAGGGACAACACCGTCGAACGGTTCGGGCCCGTGCGGTCGGTGAAGGCGAGCCGGGAGTTCGGTCTGGTGCTTGAGGTGGCGTTCGAGGGGCTGCAACGGTCAAAACGTCACAAGTCCGGCGTCGCCATGCGTTTCCCGCGCATCAACCGCATCCGCTGGGACAAGCCCGCGAAGGAGGCGGATGAACTGGCGACACTGGAGACGATGCTGGATCAGGCCGGGAAGCCCCCGGGATGAGGCGGGTCGTCCCGCCCTCAGCCCCGGTTGAACCGCTCGACCCGGAACGGCGACAGGTCGATCGCCGGCGCCTCGCCCCGGGCGAGTGACGCCGTCAGCTCCGCGGTAATCGCCGACATGGTCAGGCCGAGGTGCTGGTGACCGAAGGCGTAGAGGATGCGCGGGTCCCGCTCCAGCCGCCCGATGGCCGGCAGATAGTCCGGCAGCGTCGGCCGCGGTCCGACCCAGCGGTCCGGTTCGGGCGAGAAGCGGACGCCGAGATCGCCCAGCCGCCGCTCGAGGTCGCGCCATTTGCGCGGGTCGCCGGACGCGTCGGGCGATCCGAACTCGACGAAACTGGAGGCGCGCAGGCCGCTGGTGAAACGGGACACCACCATTGCATGCTCCTCGAACACGGTCGGCGGCAGGCTCTCGTCCCAGCCGTGTTCGGCGCTCTGCACCGAATAGCCACGCTCGCCGATCACGGGGGCCTCTACGCCGAGGTCCCGCATCAACCGTCCCGCCCACGCCCCGGCCGCGACCAGGGCGCCGTCAGCCTCGCGCAAACCGCCGCTGTCGAGGTGGGCCGTCACATGATCTCCCGTGGACAGACGGGCGACTCGGCCGTGGACCACCTCTCCGCCGTGCGATCCGAAGGCGGCCATGAGGGCGTCACGGGCGGCCTGGGGCTCACTGACCTGGGCCGTGCCGCTGAAGCGGATGCCGGCGACCGGCGCACGGCTCATCACGGCCCCATAGGGCGCGAGATCGTCAGAGCTCATCGACTGGAAGGCGGCGCTTCCGGTCGCCGCCCGCTCCCAACCCTTGAGGCCCTTCTCCGCCGCCCGACCGGACATCCAGACCACCGCATGACCCTCGCGGCCCACGATGTCGGGCGCTCCGGAAAGATCCGCCAGCCGCCGCCAGGCCGGCAGGGCATGGGCGAGGATGGCGGTCAGGGCCGCCTGCCCCGCGGCATGCCGCGCCGGGTCCGCGGCCGCGATGAACCGCATCGCCCACGGCCCCCACAGCCCCGCGTCCCGCCAGCGAAAATCCAGCGGACCGCCGAGGCCGAACAGCCGCCCGGGAAATGTCCGCAGGCTCTCCCCCGACGCCAGCGGGGACACCTGTTCCGCGGCGATGTGCCCGATGTTGCCGAAGGACGCGGCGCGGCGAGGATCGCCCGGGTCGATCAGGGTCACGGCGAACCCCGCCGCCTGCAGGCGCAGCGCCGAGGCGGCCCCGACCAGACCGCCGCCAATGACAAGATAGGACTTCGGCTGCATCGGACTCCCGTTGCCTCGACCTCAGGATCGTATACGATAATGACTTAAGCAGCTGGAGGCGAGAACCCGATGTCGATTTCCTGGGAGGGCGTGATCCCCGCCGCCACCACGCAGTTCGCGGCGGATTTCTCGATCGATTTCGACGCCACCGCCACAGTCCAGGATGGGCTGATCCGCGACGGCGTGCACGGCCTGATCGTCATGGGCACCGTGGGTGAGAACAACTCGCTCGACGCCGATGAAAAGCGCGCCATGCTGGCGGCGACGGTGAAGACCGTGGCCGGGCGCGTGCCCGTGATCGCCGGGGTGGCCGAACTCGACACCCGCCGCGCCGCCGCCTTCGCGCGCGACGCCGAGGCCATCGGCGCCGACGGCCTGATGGTCCTGCCGGCCATGGTCTATGTGCCGACCCAGGCCGAGCTGGCGGCCCATTTCCGCACCGTGGCCGAGGCTACCGGCCTGCCGATCATGCTCTACAACAACCCGCCGGCCTATCGGGTCAGCATCGGTTTCGAGGCCCTGCATGCCCTGTCGGACCTGCCCAATGTCGTCGCCCTCAAGGAGAGCGCGCCGGACACCCGCCGCTTCACGGACCTGCTCAACGAGTTCGGCGACCGCTACGTCCTGTTCGCGGGTCTCGACGATGTCGCGCTGGAAGGCCTGATGCTGGGCGCCCGGGGCTGGGTTTCGGGCCTGACCAACGCCTTCCCCAAGGAATCCCTGGCCCTCTGGGACGCCTTCAAGCGCGGCGATATGGCCAGGGCGCTCGCCATCTATCGCTGGTTCATGCCCCTGTTGCACCTCGACGCCGACCATGACCTGGTCCAGTCGATCAAGATCGCCGAACAGGTCATGGGACGCGGCCATCAGCGGGTCCGCCCGCCGCGGCATCCGCTGGTCGGCGCCCGCCGGGCCGAGGTGATCGCCATGGTCGAGAAGGCGGCGGCGACCCGCCCGGTCCTCTAGCCATGGCGCGGCGCGTTTTCCGCTGCATTGACGGCCACACCGCCGGCAACCCCGTACGTCTGGTGATCGAGGGCGGGCCGGACCTGACCGGCGACACGATGAGCGCCCGGCGGCAGGACTTCATGGCGCGCTACGACTGGATCCGCACCGGCCTCTGCTTCGAGCCGCGCGGCCACGACATGATGAGCGGCGGCTTCCTCTATCCGCCGACCACGGCGGAAGCCGACGTCGGCATCCTGTTCATCGAGACCAGCGGCTGCCTGCCGATGTGCGGCCACGGCACCATCGGCATCGTCACCTTCGCGCTCGAGCATGGCCTGATCAAACCCCGCACGCCGGGCAAGGTCATCGCCGAGGTCCCCGCGGGCGTGATCGAGCTCGACTATGTTCAGGACGGCGCGCGCGTCCGGTCCGTTCGCATCCGCAATGTGCCGTCGTATCTGGCGCAGCAGGGCATCGAGATCGACGTCCCTGACTTCGGCCCCCTGACGGTCGACGTCGCCTATGGCGGAAATTTCTACGCCATCATCGAACCGCAGGGCGCCTATACCGGGCTGGACGCCCTCGGCGCCGCCCGCATCCTGCAGCTCTCACCGGTCATCCGGACGCTGGTGCGTGAGGCCTATACACCCGTGCATCCGCTCGACCCGACCATCAGGGGCGTGTCCCACCTGCTCTGGGCCGACATGCCGAAGGGCGAAGGCGCGGACGGGCGCAACGCCGTCTTCTACGGCGACAAGGCCATCGACCGCAGCCCCTGCGGCACCGGCACCTCGGCCCGGCTGGCCCATCTGCACGCCACGGGGCGCCTGCCCGTCGGTCAGGCCTTCGTCCACGAAAGCTATATCGGCAGCCGCTTCATCGGCCGGGTGGAAGCCGGGACCGAGGTCGGCGGCCGGCCCGCCATCATTCCTTCCGTCGAGGGCTCGGCCATCGCCACCGGCCTGAACGAGATCTGGATCGACGACGAGGACGTCTTCGCCCACGGCTTCCAGGTGGTCTGAAGATGACGACCCGCGCGCCGCGCCTCCTGCCCGACCAGGTCTTCACCGAGGCGCGCGAACGCATCCTCTCCGGCCGCCTGCCCGCGGATGCACCGATCCGTCAGGACGCCCTGGCGCTTGAACTGGGCGTCAGCAAGATCCCCCTGCGCGAGGCCCTGGCGCGGCTCGAGAGCGAGGGGCTGGTCGTCTCCCATCCCAACCGCGGCTTCATTGTCCGGCCGTTGTCGCGCGCCGACGCCGAGGATGTCTTCGACCTGCGCCTGCGCATCGAGCCGAACGCCTGTGTGCTCGGCGCGCTTGAGGCCGACGCCGCCGCGCATGAGGCGGCCCGTACCGCCTTCGCCGCACTGGACTCCGCGCTGAAGAACGGCCTCGCCGATGTCGGACGCCGCAATCGCGAGTTCCACCTCGCGCTGGTCCGGCCGTCAGGCCGCGCGGTCACCATCGAGACGGTCGACCGGCTGCTGGCCCTGTCCGAACGCTATGTGCGGGTCCACCTCGGCGAGCACCGCCGACTCGATCGGGCCAGTCACGAGCATGAAGCCCTGCTTCAGGCCTGGCTGGAACGCCGGACCGAGACCGTTCGTCGGGAAGCCCGCGCGCACATCAGAGCCACGCTCGTCGACCTGCGGGCTCAGCTCCCAGAGGTCTAGTTGGTCGGCCAGACCGGCGCGTTTGCGAACGGTTCCTCGAGGCTGTGCTGTGGCTGGGTGAACCAGGCCGGCCCGGTGTCGCTCATGTGGAAATGGTCCTCCAGACGGACGCCAAACCGCCCGGGCACAACGATCATCGGCTCGTTGGAGAAGCACATCCCCGCCGCCAGCGGCGTCCGGTCGCCCTTCACCAGATAGGGCCCCTCGTGGATGTCCAGACCGATGCCGTGGCCGGTGCGGTGCGGTAGGCCGGGCAGGCTGTAGCCGGGGCCGAAGCCGTCGGCCTCGAGCGACCGCCGCGCCGCCGCGTCGACCGCCTCGCAGGCCACGCCGGGCCGGGCGGCGTCGAAGGCCGCGGCCTGCGCCCGCTTTTCCGCCTCCCAGACGCGTCGCACCTCCGGGCTCGCCTCACCGAACACATAGGTCCGGGTGATGTCGGAGCTGTAGCCGTCGATCCGCGTGCCGGTGTCGATCAGCACCACATCGCCTTGAGCCAGCGCCCGGTCGCCTTCGCCGCCATGCGGCAGGGAGGTGTCCTCGCCGAAGGAGACGATGCAGAAGGAATTGCCCGATCCGCCCAGCGCCCGATGCTGGTCATCGATGAAGCGGACGACTTCGGAGGCGCGCTGGCCGGCCTGAAGCTGATCATGGGCGCGGCGATGGACCTCGATCGTGATCGCCTTGGCATGGGACATCAGGGCGATCTCGGCGGGAGACTTCCGGCTGCGCAACGGATGGATCAACGGCGCGGCGTCGGCAAGGCGGGCGTCATCGATCTCGGCGCGCAGGCTGCGGTACATGGCCAGGGCCATCCGCTCGTCGACGCCCATCCGCCCGGTGGAACCGATCCGGTCGGCGACAAGCCGCCACGGGCTTTGATCCTCCTCCCAGGTCAGCACCTGGCCCGGCAGGCTGATCAGCCCCTCTACCTTCTCCAGTTCAAACCGAGGCGTGATGTAGTCCAGCCCGCCCGAGGCGTGGACGAGCGCGCCCACCAGCCGTTCGGAGGCGTACCAGTCCAGCCCGGTGAAATAGCGCAGGCTGGAGGTCGAACCGAGCAGCACGGTCTCGACCCCTGCCGCGTCCATGCCGCTTCGAAGACCCGCCAGACGCGCCTGCCGCTCATCCGCGCCGATCGGCGCCGGTGCCGATATTGAACTGCTGGTCATGGCCTGCTCCACGCATCGCCGGATTGAGTATCGTATACGATCGTGCTCAGTTGGCCGTCGAACGACAAGGGGGGAAGACCTTGGTCCTGACGATTCTGCTGACCGCCCTGGCCCTGCTGGCAGCGGCCTTCGTCCTGGTGCTCGCGCGGGCGGCGCTCAAGCGTGGAACCGGCGCGCCGGGTCCCGAGTCCGTCATCCTCGGCGCCGTCGCCAATTTCTTCGACACCCTGGGTATCGGCTCGTTCGCCCCGACGACGGCCTGGCTGCGCTTCCGCAAGATGACGCCCGACAGCTTCATTCCCGCGACCCTGAACGTCGGCCACGCCCTGCCGACCATGGTTCAGTCGGCCGTGTTTCTGGTGCTGCTGGGCGTGCACGTCGATCCGATGCTGCTGGTCTCCTGCATCGTCGCAGCAGTGGCGGGCGCCGTGGTTGGAGCGCCGTTGATGGTTCGCGCACCGGTCCGGGTCGTCCAGGGAATCGTCGGCGTCGCCCTGTTGATCGCCGCGGCGCTCTACGCCATGAGCAATCTGGACCTGATGCCGATCGGCGGAACCGCCGCCGCCCTGGAGCCCCGCCTGCTGTGGATCGCCGTCGCCGCCCATTTCGTCATGGGCATGCTGATGGCCTTCGGGATCGGCCTCTATGCCCCGTCCCTGATCCTGCTCAGCCTGCTCGGGCTCGACCCGCGCCTCGCCTTCCCGGTCATGGCCAGCGCCTGCGCCTTCCTGATGCCGACCACCGGCTTCCGCTACATCAACGCCGAACGCATCGACCTGCGGATCGTCATCGGCATCGCCCTGGGCGGCATTCCGGCCGTCCTCGTCGCCGCCTTCGTGGTCAAGGAGATGCCGATCGAGCCGCTGCGTTGGGCGGTCGTGGTCGTGGTCCTCTACGCCGCCGCCCTGCTGCTGCGGGCAGCGGCCAGAAAGGCAGTCGCGGCGGCCTAGTGGCGAACGCGGACGTAGTCGCCGGGCGCCGCGGCGCCGGCCTTCAGCTTGCCCGACCCGACCTTGCGCGCCTTGACCTTGTCGTCGGCTGCCGAGGCGTCGAGCCAGCCCTGCCATTCCGGCCACCACGAGCCGGGCTTCTGCTGCGCGCCAGCCAGCCATGAATCGGCGTCGGCCGGGGCGTCGTCATTGGTCCAGTAGCCGTGCTTGTTCGCCGCCGGCGGATTGATCATCCCGGCGTTGTGGCCCGAGCCGCCCAGCAGGAACCGTGTCGGTCCTCCGAAGAAATGCCGGCCGGCATAGGTGTTCTTCCACGCCGAGACGTGGTCGTCCTTGAGCGCCACGATCATCACCGGCGTCTCGATCGCCTTCAGATCGAGCGTCACGCCATCGATTGCGACGCCGCCGTCCTTGAGCTGGTTCCCGCGCAGGATCTGTCGGCCGTACTCCTTGAGCATCCGGGCCGGGATGCGGGACCCGTCGTCGAACCACCAGAGCAGGTCCGAGGCACGAACCTCGTCGCCGAGCAGATAATGGTTCACCACCGACGACCAGATCAGATCGTTGGCGCGGACCGCCGAGAACAGCTTGGTCAGATCGTGCGCCTCGACATAGCCCTTCTCGTCCAGATAGCGGTCGAAGGCGTTCAGATCGTCCTCGCTCGTGAACACCGACCATTCGCCCATGTCGCCGAAATCGACGAGAGTCGCGATCAGGGTGGCCGATGCGATGCGATCAGCGCGACCGGTCTGGGCCAGATAGGCCAGCGTCATCGCCGAAAGCGTTCCGCCGAGGCAGTAGGACACCAGATCGGCATCCGCCTCCCCCGTCGCGGCCTCAACCGCGTCCAGGGCCGCGATGACGCCGTCCTTCACATAGGCGTCCATGCCCGTGTCGGCGTGGCTCTCGTCCGGATTGGCCCAGGAGATGACGAACACCGTGTGGCCCTGATCCACCAGCCATTTCAGATAGCTGGCCTTGGGCGTCAGGTCGAAGAGGTAGTATTTGTTGACCAGCGGCGGCACGAACAGCAGCGGGCGACGATAGACCTTGTCGGTCGTCGGCGCGTACTGGATCAGCTCCATCAGATCGTTCTTGAAGACGACGGCGCCCGGTGTGGCGGCGACGTTGACGCCCAGTTCGAAGTCGTTCGGCGCGCGTCGGCTGACCAGCCCCTGCCCCTTGCCGACATCCTCGAGCAGGTTCGACAGACCGGTCATCAGGCTCAGGCCGCCACTCTCGATGGTGCGGCGGGCGACCTGCGGATTGGTGTGGGGGAAGTTGGTCGGCGCCAGGGCGTTCATCATCTGGCGGCTGGCGAAATCCACCTGGGCGCGGGTCGCGTCATCCACCGGAGCCGAGGCGACGAAATCCTGCAGCTGGCGCGCGGCCAGCAGATAGGCCTGTTTCAGGTAGTCATAGACCGGCTCATCGCTCCAGGCCGGGTCGGAGAAACGGCGGTCGCCCTTGGCCGGGGCTGCGACAGGGGCGGCTTCCTGCCCCATCGCCCGCTCGCCCATAGTCCGCCACAGGGCCGTCCAGTCGTTCCAGTTCTTCGCCTGGGCCTCGAACAGGGCCGCCGGCTGGGTCATCACGGCGGTGTTGAAGTCGATCATCGCCCGCGTCAGCGTCGTCGGATCGTAGGGCAGCGCCTGGGGCGTGGCGGCCTGGACCATGGTGGTGCGCACCGCGGCCGCGGCGTTCTGCATCAGGGTGGTCAGGGCTTCGGCCACAACGGTCGGATCGGGCAGTTGGGGAACCGGCGGCGAGGAAACGGTCATGGGGCAGGCTTTCCGCTTACAGCGAGACGAGGACATCCACGGCCGCGCAATCGCGCGGGGCCACGAACAGCAACGCGAGGGCGCGGTCGGGGTTCTCGGCCGCCCAGATCGGGCAGGGAGCGTCGAACGCGTCGATCAGCGCGGCTGTCGGCGTCGCAATAGCGGTCCGGATGGCGGGCGTATAGGCGGCGGAGTCGAAGGCCATGACGGTGTCCTCGGAACGGAGACGTTCGGATGGCGGCGATATGCCATGGCTTTTCTGTCCTGACGATGCCAAGGTTTGCGCAATCGTTGTGCATTTTTGCACAGGAGCGGATGGTGGCCGATTTCAACTGGAACGACCTGCGCGCCTTCCTGGCTGTAGCCCGTACCGGCCGCCTGACCACCGCGGCGGCGCGGGTCGGCATGGACCATACGACGGTCGCCCGGCGCATCGCCGCGCTGGAGGACGGGCTGGGCGCGCGCCTGTTCGACCGCAGCCCCCAGGGCTACGCGCTGACCCCTCATGGCGAACGGCTGATGCCGACGGCGGAGAAGATCGAAAGCCTCACCCTGCTGGCCGCCAGCGAACTGGGCGAATCCGACCAGGCCCTGTCCGGCACGGTGCGGATCGGGGCGCCCGAGGGGTTCGGCAGCTATGTGCTGGCCCCCCTGATGGCGAAGCTGGCGGACCGTCATCCCGGGCTCGACATCCAGCTGGTCGCCATCTCCGGGGTGCTCAGCCTGTCGAAGCGCGAGGCCGACATCGCCGTGACCCTCAGCGCGCCGCGCGAGGGCCGGCTGATCTCGCGCAAACTGACCGACTACGGCCTCAGCCTCTACGCCGCCCCCGCCTATCTCGACTCCCGCCCCCCGATCCGGACCCGCGCCGACATGGCCGGCCAGCGCTTCATCGGTTACATCGGCGACCTGCTCTATGCGCCCGAGCTCGACTATATGCAGGCGCCCGACGTCGACATCCATGTCGCCCTGCAGAGCTCCAACCTGATCGCCCAGCTCCAGGCCGCGCTGGCCGGCGCCGGCCTTTGCGTCCTGCCCGATTTCATCGCCGCGCGTGAGACCGGCCTGCGCCGCGTACTGCCTGACGCAGTGCATCTGGATCGCAGCCTTTGGCTGGTGACCCACGCCGACCTGAAGCCGTTGGCGCGAATTCGCGCCGTCACGGCGATGATCGTCGAGGCGGTCAAGGCCGACCGGGCCATGTTCACGGGCGGCTGAAGCTGGACATCCGCGCGGGCTTGTTTCAAGCTTAAAATATGTCGTTGAACAGCGCCGTGAGAAGCATCGCCGTCGTGGGCGCCGGGCCGGGCGGCCTGTACCTCGCCATCTCCCTGAAGCTGCGTGACCCCTCGCTTGACGTCGTGGTCCATGAGCGCAACCGGCCGGACGACACATTCGGCTGGGGCGTGGTCTTTTCCGACCAGACTCTGGCCAACCTCAAGGCCAACGACCCGGACACCGCTGCGATCATCGAAGCGGCCTTTGTCCACTGGGACGACATCGACGTCCATATCCACGGACAGACCATCCGCTCGGGCGGCCATGGCTTCGCCGGCATCGGCCGGCAACGGCTGCTGACCATCCTGCAGGACCGCGCCCGCTCGCTCGGCGTCGTCCTGCGCTTCGAGGAGGAGGTCGCCGACATCCGCGCCCTGCCCGCCGATGTCATTGTCGCCGCCGACGGCCTGAACAGCCGCATCCGCAACGACCATCCCCAGGTCTTCGGCGTCGACATCGACGTGCGGACCAACAAATACATCTGGCTGGGCACGAGACAGTCGTTCGACGCCTTCACCTTCGCCTTCGTCCAGACCCCGCACGGCTGGATCTGGGCCCACGCCTACCAGTTCGAACCCGGCGCCTCGACCTTCATCGTGGAATGCTCTGAGGCGACCTGGCGCGGCCTAGGCTTCGAGTCCATGGATCAGGACCAGACCTGCCGCGCGGCGGAGGGGCTGTTCGCCGACTGGCTTGGCGGCCATGCCCTGATGAGCAATGCCCGGCACCTGCGCGGCTCGGCCTGGCTGAATTTTCCGCGCGTGGCCTGCTCAAACTGGCGGGACGGCAAGGTCGTCCTGCTGGGCGACGCCGCCCACACGGCGCATTTCTCCATCGGCTCGGGTACGAAACTGGCCTTCGAGGACGCCATTCGTCTGGCCGAGACCCTGACAGGGGCCGACGATCTGGACGCGGGTCTCGCCGCCTATGAGGCAGAACGCCGGGTCGAGGTGCTGAAGCTCCAGAGCGCCGCCCGCAACTCCACCGAATGGTTCGAGACCGTCGAACGCTACGTCGGCCTCGACCCCCTGCAGTTCACCTACAGCCTGCTGACCCGCAGCCAGCGCGTCAGCCATGAAAACCTTCGGCTGCGCGACGGCCCGTTCCTGACCGGTGTCGAGCACTGGTTCGCGGCCAACGCCGGCGCTCCGTCCACGGACAATCCACCGCCGCCCATGTTCGCACCGCTGAACCTGCGCGGCCTGACCCTGCCCAATCGCGTCGTCGTCTCGCCGATGTGTATGTACTCCGCCGAGGACGGTCTGGTCGGCGATTTCCACCTCGTCCACCTGGGCAGCCGCGCTCTGGGTGGTGCGGGCCTTGTGTTCACCGAGATGACGGACGTCTCCGCCGACGCCCGCATCACCCCCGGCTGCGCGGGGATGTATCGGCCGGAACATCGCGACGCCTGGAGGCGGATCGTCGACTTTGTCCACGTCCAGGGATCGCGGATCGCCGTCCAACTGGCCCATGCCGGCCGCAGGGGATCCGTCGAGCGGCCCTGGGGTCCGCGCGCTTACAAACCCCTGGAAGACGGCTGGGCGCTGATCGCCCCCTCCCCCATTCCGTGGTCGGACGAAGATCAGACCCCGCGCGAGATGACCCGCGCCGATATGGACCGGGTCCGCGATGATTTCGTCCGTGCGACGCGCTGGGCGGACGAGGCCGGCTTCGACATGGTCGAACTGCACTGCGCCCACGGCTATCTGCTGTCGTCCTTCCTGACGCCCGTCTCCAACCGTCGCACGGACGACTACGGCGGCACGGTTGAAAACCGTCTGCGCTTCCCGCTCGAAGTCTTCGCCGCCATGCGCGCCGTCTGGCCCGAGGACAAGCCAATGTCCGTCCGGCTCTCCGCCACGGACTGGGTTGAGGAAGGCCTGACACCCGAGGACTCCGTCGCCATCGCCCGCGCCTTTGCCGGGGCCGGCTGCGACCTGATCGACGTCTCGGCGGGATCGACCACGCCGGAGGCGCAGCCGATCTACGGCCGCATGTTCCAGACGCCGTTCAGCGACCGCATCCGCAACGAGGCGGGCGTCGCGACCATGGCCGTCGGCAACATCTATGAGACCGACCACGTGAACAGCATCCTCGCCGCCGGCCGGGCAGATCTGTGCGCCCTCGCCCGGCCGCACCTCGCCGACCCGAACTGGAGCCTGCGCGCCGCCGCCGAGCTCGGCTGGCGCGGCCAGATGCCGCCGGTTCAGTATCTCGCCGGCTTCGGTCAGCTGGCCCGCAATCTCGAGAAGCAACAGCAGGTCGGACCGGTATGAGCCTGACCGGACATCACGCCGTCGTCACCGGCGCGGGTTCAGGCATCGGCCGGGCAACGGCCGAACGGCTGGCCGAGGCCGGCTGTCAGGTGACCCTGATCGGACGTCATCTCGCCCGCCTGACCGAGACCGCCGACCGCATCGGCGATTTGGCCTTCGCCGCGCCCGCTGACGTCACCGACCCGGACATGCTGGCCGCCGCCATCGAGGTCGGGCGTGACCGGTTCGGGCCGATCGACATCCTGGTCAACAACGCCGGCGCCGCCTCGTCGGCGCCGTTCCTCAAGACCGACGCCGAAGCACTGCGCGCCATGCTGGCCCTCAACCTCGAGGCGCCCGCCGAGGCCGCGCGTCTGGTCCTGCCGGGCATGCTGACGCGTCGGTGGGGCCGGATCGTCAATGTCGCCTCGACCGCGGGCCTCAAGGGCTACCCCTATGTCTCGGCCTATGTCGCAGCCAAGCACGGGCTGGTCGGCCTGACCCGCGCCCTTGCGCTGGAGGTCGCCTCGAAGGGCGTCACGGTCAACGCCGTCTGCCCCGGTTTCACCGACACTGATCTGGTCGCCCGCTCGGTCGAGGCCATCACCGGCAAGACCGGCCGCAGCGAAGAGGAAGCCCGCGCCGCGCTCGCCGCCTCCAATCCGCAGGGCCGACTGATCACCCCGGACGAGGTGGCGATGACCATCGTCTGGCTGTGCGGCGACGGAGCCTCGGGCCTCAACGGCGCGGCGGTTCCCGTTGCGGGCGGCGAACTGTGACCGCCGTCGTCGCCTCACTGCCCGACCGGCTGGGCGGCGCGCCCGACGGCAAGCGGTCGCTGAGGCTGTGGCTGCGGCTGCTGACCTGCGCGACGCGGATCGAACAGACGGTTTCCCAGCGGCTCCGCGACGAATTCGGCTCCACCCTGCCGCGCTTCGACATGCTGTCGGCGCTGGACCGCGCGGGCGAGGCGGGCCTGACCATGGGCGAGGCCGCGGGCATGCTGATGGTGTCCAACGGCAACGTCACGGGGCTGGCCGCCCGGCTCAAGGCCGACGGCCTGATCGAGGCCATGGCCGGCGCCGACCGGCGGGTGCAGCGGGTACGTCTGACGCGTTCTGGCCAGACCCGTTTCAGCGCCATGGCCCGAGCCCACGAACGCTGGATCGAGGCCCTGTTCGCCGACCTGACCGCGGCCGAGGCCGACGATCTGACCCGACTGCTGGAGCGCGCCAAGCGATCGCTCCACGCCACCACCCATGAGGAGCTGAACGGATGAAGGCACGCGACTACAAGGCGGCCCATTTCCTGTGGTCGATCAGCGACGACGGCGTCGCCACCCTGACGCTGAACCGGCCCGAGCGGAAAAACCCGCTGACTTTCGAGTCCTATGCGGAGATGCGCGACCTGTTCCGCGCCCTGGTCGACGCCGACGACTGCAAGGTGGTGATTGTCACCGGCGCGGGCGGTAATTTCTCCTCGGGCGGCGACGTGCACGAAATCATCGGTCCGCTGACCGAAATGGACATGCCGGCGCTGCTCAACTTCACCCGCATGACGGGCGATCTGGTCAAGGCCATGCGCGGCTGCCCGCAGCCCGTGATCGCGGCGCTGGACGGCGTCTGTGTCGGCGCCGGCGCCATCATGGCCATGGCCTCCGACCTGCGCATCGCCACGCCCCGCACGAAGACCGCCTTCCTGTTCACGCGCGTCGGCCTGGCCGGGTGCGACATGGGCGCCTGCGCCATCCTGCCCCGCCAGATCGGTCAGGGCCGGGCCTCCGAGCTCCTGTTCACCGGCCGGGTGATGACGGCCGACGAGGGGGAGCGCTGGGGTTTCCACAACCGCGTCGTCGAAGGCGAGGCCCTGATGGAGACGGCGCTGGACCTGGCCCGCTCGCTGGCGAAGGGGCCGACCTTCGCCCACGGGATCACCAAGAACCAGCTCAACGTCGAGTGGGATATGAGCCTGGACGCCGCCATCGAGTCCGAGGCCCAGGCCCAGGCCATCTGCATGAAAACCAACGACTTCCGTCGCGCCTATGAGGCCTTCGCCGCGAAGCGCGAGCCGGTGTTCGAGGGGAACTGAGCGATGGCGGACCGTAGCTTCCTCGACTGGCCCTTCTTCGACGAACGCCACCGGGCGTTCGCCGCCGATCTGGAAGCCTGGGTCAGCCGTACGGAGGCCGTGGGGCTGCACGGCGACCACGATCTCGACGGTGACTGCCGCGCGATCCTGAAGGCGCTGGCCGAAGGCGGCTGGTTGAACAACGCCGTGCCCGACGCCAAAGGCAAGCTCGACGTCCGCACCCTGTGCCTGACCCGCGAGACCCTCGCCCGCCGCTCCGGCCTGGCCGACTTCGTCTTCGCCATGCAGGGCCTCGGCTCCGGCCCGATCAGCCTGTTCGGCACGGACGATCAGAAGGCCCGCTGGCTCCCGGGTGTGGCCGCCGGCGATGTCATCGCCGCCTTCGCCCTGTCCGAGCCCGAGGCCGGCTCCGACGTCGCCGCCCTGTCGACCAGCGCCCACCGGGCCAGCGACGGCTGGGTGCTGGACGGAACCAAGACCTTCATCTCCAACGGCGGTCTCGCCGACCGCTACACCGTCTTCGCCCGGACCGGCGAGGCGCCCGGTGCGAGAGGCCTCAGCGCCTTCGTGGTGGATGCGGATACGCCCGGCTTCGAGATCGTCGAACGCATCCCCCTGATGGCGCCCCACCCGCTGGCGACCATCCGGTTCACCAACTGCCGGATCGACGGCGACCGCCTGATCGGACAACCCGGCGAGGGTTTCCGTATCGCAATGGGCACGCTGGACGTGTTCCGCTCCACGGTCGCCGCCGCGGCCCTCGGCTTCTCGCGTCGCGCCTTCGATGAGGCTGCCTCGCGCACCGTCGCCCGCAATCTGTTCGGGGCGCCAATGAGCGACCTGCAGCTGGTCCAGGCGTCTCTCGCCGACATGGCGCTGAAGATCGACGCCTCGGCCCTGCTGATCTATCGCGCTGCCTGGCTCAAGGATCAGGGCGCACCGCGCGTCACCCGCGAGGCCGCCATGGCCAAGCTCTATGCTACTGACGAAGCCCAGGCCGTGATCGACGCAGCCGTCCAGCTGTTCGGCGGCCTCGGCGTTGTTTCCGGCCATCCGGTCGAGCGGCTCTATCGCGAGATCCGCGCCCTGCGCATCTATGAGGGCGCGTCGGAGGTGCAGAAGATCGTCATCGCCCGGCAGGCGCTGGCGGCCATGGCGGGCGGCGCCCATGGGTGAGACGTCCCACATCGACCGGTTCGTGCTCGACCATCTGCCGCCGCCCCGGCACCAGCCCGACCTGATCTTCAGCCTGCCCGAACTGGCCTATCCCGAACGCATCAATGCCGCTGCCGAACTTCTGCGCCGCGCCATCCGGACGGCCGGCCCGGACGCCCGCGCCCTGATCGACTTCGACCACGAGTTCTCATGGGCCCGGGTGGACGCGATCTCGGGCCGGATGGCGCATGTGCTGGTTCAGGAGATGGGACTGGTCCCGGGCAATCGGGTCCTGCTCCACGGTCCAAACTCGGCCTGGACCGTGCTGGCATGGTTCGCGGTCCTGAAGGCCGGCGGCGTTGTGGTCGCCACCATGCCCATGCTTCGCCCGGCCGAGCTGGCGACCGTGATCGAAAAGGCGCAGATCAGCCACGCCCTGGTCTATGCCTCCCTCGCCGAATCCGTGACCGAGGCGCGCGCGACAGCGCCATCGCTGACGCAGGTCATGGACTCGGCCGCGCTGCAGAAGGCCGCACAGGCCCTGCCCGCCGGCTTCCGCTTCGACCCTGTCGACACCGCCGCCGAAGATCCCGCCCTGATCGCCTTCACCTCGGGCACGACGGGAACGCCCAAGGGCTGCGTCCATTTCCATCGCGACATCCTCGCCATGGCCGACACCTTCGCCCGCCATGTGGTCGGCCTGACGCAGGACGATGTAGCCGTTGGCACACCGCCGATCGCCTTCACCTTCGGCCTGGGGGGATTGGTGGTCTTCCCCGCCGCCGTCGGCGCCGCGACCGCCTTCGCCCCCCGCCCTGGCTTCGACGCCCTCGCCGAGACCATCGTCCGCCACAAGGCGACCGCCCTCTTCACCGCTCCGACCGGGTATCGCGCTCTGCTCAAGCTGACGACCGAGCACGACCTGTCGAGCCTGCGCACCTGTGTGTCGGCCGGCGAGACCCTGCCCGCCGCCACGTCCGACGCCTGGCATGAGGCGACCCGCGTCCGAATCATCGACGGCATCGGCTCGACCGAGATGATCCATGTCTTCATCTCCGCCAGCGGCGATGACATCCGGCCCGGCGCCACCGGCAAGGCCGTGCCCGGCTATGAGGCCAGGATCATCGACGCGGACGGTCGCCCCCTGCCGCCCGGTGAAACGGGTCGGCTGGCCGTGCGCGGACCGACCGGCTGCCGCTATCTCGCTGATGACCGGCAAGCGGCCTACGTCCAGGACGGCTGGAACCTGACCGGCGATGTCTACCGTCTCGATGAGGACGGCTATTTCTGGTTCGTAGCCCGTGCCGACGACATGATCATCTCGTCCGGCTACAATATTGGCGCGCCCGAGGTCGAGAACGCCCTGCTCCGCCATCCCGCCGTGGCCGAGGCGGCGGTCATCGGCGTGCCGGATCCCGAACGGGGCCAGATCGTGAAAGCCTTCGTGATCCTGAATGCCGGTCACGCCGCCTCGGATGACCTGAGAACCGCTCTGCAGGACCATGTGAAGAGCGCCATCGCCCCCTACAAATACCCGCGCGCCCTCGAGTTCGTGGACGCCCTGCCCAAGACCCAGACCGGCAAGCTGCAGCGCTTCCGGCTGAAGGCGGACGCATGAGCGGGCAGGTCTTCACCACGGAACGACGCGTCCGCTTCGCGGATTGCGACGCGGCCGGGATCGTCTTCTTTCCGCGCTATTTCGAGATGCTCAATGGCGTGGTGGAGGACTGGTTCGCCGGCCCGCTGGAAGCGTCCTTCCGTGAACTGCACCTCGAGCGCCATGTCAGCGTCCCGACCGCCGCGGTCGAGGCCCGGTTCATCGCCCCGTCACGGCTGGAAGACGAACTGACCTTCGCCCTGACGGTCACGAAACTGGGCGGCGCATCCTGCGGCCTCCGGCACCGGATCACCGCTGGCGGTGCGCTGCGCTTCGAGGCGACCCAGACCATTGTCCATGTCGGCGCCTCGCTGAAGCCCGAGCCCTGGCCCGAGACCTTGCGCACCCGCATCGCGCCCTATCTGGAGACAGCCGAATGAACCGCGTCCTGCTGCCGGAAGGCTGGCCGCGCCCGAAGGGCTACTCGAACGGCGTCGAGGCGACCGGCCGGATGGTCTTTGTCGCCGGCCAGATCGGATGGACGCCGGACGGTGCGTTCCTCGAGACCGGGTTCGCAGGCCAGTTCCGACAGACCATCGAGAACACCCTCGCCGTCCTCGCGGAGGCCGGGGCCGGCCCCGAACACATCGTCCGGATGACCTGGTACGTCGTCGACAAACGCGAATACCTCGCCGCCCTCCGCGAAATCGGGGCGGCATGGCGCGAACTGATCGGACCGCACTACCCCTCCATGGCCGTGGTCGAGGTCAAGGGCCTGATCGAGGACGCCGCCCGGATCGAGATCGAGACCACCGCCGTGGTTCCCGCGTGAGGGTTGGCGCCAGGCGATTCCGGGGCCACAGCTAGACGATGCGGCTGCACGACGACGTCCTCGGCTCTCTGGAAGCCGAGGCCATTCACATCTTCCGGGAGGTCGTCGCCGAATGCGAGCGGCCGGTGATGCTGTTCTCGGGCGGCAAGGACTCCGCCGTCCTGCTGCATCTGGCGCGCAAGGCCTTCTTCCCGGCTCCGCCGCCCTTCCCCCTCCTGCATGTCGATACGACGTGGAAATT
>CAYNNT010000008.1:27712-46901 GCA_964398675.1 uncultured Brevundimonas sp. | reverse complement strand
GTAGCTCAATGGTTAGAGCCGACCGCTCATAACGGTCTGGTTGGGGGTTCGAGTCCCTCCGCGCCTACCGCGGTCATCCGCCCGTCGGTCACTGCCGCGGCGACTGCCAGATGACGTCGAACCGGCCGCGTCGCTGGTCCGCGCCCAGCGGGTGCAGCCGCCCCTTGCGGTCCGGTCGGAAGGGTTGGTAGGCGTGGGTCTCCAACAGTTTGCAGACGTCCTCCGTTGCGGCGCCGGCGAAGTCGGACTCGACCAGAATATAGTCGATGGCCCCGGCCTCCAGCATTCGGCGCGCGCCCTGCAGCGCCGCAAGCTCCGCGCCTTCGATATCGAGCTTGAGATACCGCACGCTCCGCACCGACCGGGCCTCGCAGAGGTCGTCCACGGTGAGGCATTCAATCTCGTAGACGGTGGCGTCCTCCGGTTCCTCGATCTCGGCCAGACAGGCGAAGCCGCGCGCGATGACGCGGGGCGTGTCGCAGAACCGGCCAGGGCCGGTCTTGTCGTAGAGAGCGGCGTGCAGCAGTTCGACGTTCGGCAGCCCAAGGTAGCCGGAGAGTCGCGCGAAACAGGTCCGGGACGGTTCAAGCGCGATCACCCGCCCCTCCGGGCCGACCAGATCGGCCGCGACCGCCGAAATGTAGCCGATGTTGGTTCCGGGATCGATCATGACATCGCCCGGCCGGAGCGTGGCCCTCAGATGAGCGACGAAATGCGGTTCATAGAGGCCGTAATAGATGTGCCGCTGGAACGGGTCGGACAGGTCGAGGGGCAGCACCACGTCCCCGATTTTCAGCGACGCAAGCCCGCCCGATCCGGCGAGGTCGACGAGCCGATGCCGGCCCCTGATCGGGATGCGGCAAAGCAGTCTCACCATCGGTCGAACAAACATCATTGCAGCTATCACCCGGTTCCAGTCGAGTGATATCGCGCGGAAATTACACGTCAATGTGGCAGGCTTCGCATCCATACAAATAACAACACCTGACCAATGGCGAAGGCTGCGAGGGCCTGACCCATCCGGATTCAGGGGAAGCGCGTGAAGTTGCCCGGGCGCGCCACCTCGCGAAAACGGCCCCGGGCGCGATGCGCCGGAGCCGTCCTCGGGGAGACTGACCACACCGGAAACCGGCGGCCAGGTTCAGGCAGAGGCCTTGGAAGGCGATCCCGTTCCGAACGCGGCGCTGCGGCGCCGGCCGGACCACGATCGGGACGGACCTGGCCCGTCCCCTGCGCATTCACCGAAAGCTACGGCGGGGTCGGCGTCAGGGATGCAGGCCGCGCGGGTCGGCGGTCAGCGGCTGAAGAGCCCGCCGCCGCCGCGCCAGCGGTTGTCGCCGCGATTACGCTCGTCGCGGACGTAGCGCCCGTCACGGGTGTAGTAGCCGACGCCGCTCTGGTACTCGCGGTAGCCTTCCAGCTGGTAGCCGTCATCCTGGTAGGGCAGGCCCAGCAAGCCGTCCTCGTCGTCCCACCAGTTCTGCGGATAGGCGCCGTACATGCACTGCCAGCCGTCGCCGTCCCGCCAGTACGGCTCGTACCGGCCGCGATAGCGGTCGCGGAACTGGGCGCGGCACAGATACTGCGACCAGACCCGGTTGCCGCTGGCTTCCACCGTGGCGCGGTTCTCGGCGTAGATCACCTCGCGCACGCCGGAGAAGACGTTGTTGACGACCACCGCATGTCCCGAGGCGGCGGCGACGCCGACCTCGCTCGCACGGATGCGGCTGTCGGTCAGGCGCAGTTCGCCGTTGTAGAGCACCACGCCCTTGTCCGAGCGGCCGATGCGGCTGTTGGTGATGTTGACCGAGGCGCCCTCGATGGCGACGCCCTCGACATAGCCGAGGACGGCCGTGTTCTCGATCTCGACCCGGCCGTATTCACGACCCGACCGGATGACGATGCCGATCGAGCGCGGCCCGAAGGCGTTGGGCGCGCCCGTGCCCTTCAGGGTGACGTTGGTCAGGCGCGAGGTCTGTCCGCCGGCCGGCGCCAGTTCGAGCCCGGACTGGGCGCCGGTGACCGCAAGCTCATGGGCGTTCAGCACCGCGCCGTCGGCGACGATCGCCGGAGCGATGGTCTGGGCGTCGATGATGGCGTTGCGGATGTCGATCAGGCCGCCGTCGGCGTAGATGGCCGCTTCGTCGCCGCCGTGGCGGAAGGCGACCCGGTTGAGGACGATCTCGGCGCCGTAGCTGACGATACAGGCGGCGTCGCCGGCGCGCGGCGAGGCGAAGATCATGTCGCGGATCTCGACCCGGACGCCCTGCGACACCGTCATGCAGGGCAGGCCGTCGGGCGCCATCAGCGTCGGCTCGGGATTGCTGCCCCAGTCACGCGGATCGAAGCCGCCCTCGCCGATGATGGTCAGCGGCTTGTCGATGTTCAGCCAGCCGACGCAGGCGCCGCCGCGGGCGCGGATGACGAGGGTGCCGCCCGGGCGCACCCGGCGCACGGCGTCCTCGACCGCCCCGGTCCCGGGATTGCCGCCACAGTCGATCAGCACGATCTCCTCGCCGCCGGGCCGCAGGGGCCCCGGCCGCCAGTCAGGGCGGTGCTGGCCGTAGTCATAGCGGCGGTGCTGCGACCGGCGATTGCGCGAGCCGCGCGCGGGCGGGTCCAGCAGCACGCCGAAATTCGGGCGCGTCTGGCTCTCGACCTTGGCGGCGACCTGGGCGTGGGCGGGCCCGTCGCCCATGGCGAAGGCGGTGACGGCCACGGCGATCGCGGCGGCTCCGCCGATCAGGCTGAGGAGTGTGCGGTTCGAGGTGCGGTGGGTGATCATGCTTCCGCCCTCCTTAGCGGCGCTGCTGCGAACGGGAGACCTGGGCCAGCACCGCCTGCAGGCGGCCGGCCGAGGGGCCGAAGCCGGACAGGGCGGAGTCGATGCGGAGGGCCACGGCCTGGGCCTTGTCCTGGTCCGCCACGCCCGCGACGCCGAGCGCGAAATAGCTCGACATGGCGAATTTGGCCTCGGGGCTGCCCTGACGCGCGGCTTCGTCGAACCATTTGAAGGCGCGGGCGTAGTCGGCGGGCAGGCCGACGCCCTCGGCATACATCACCGCGAGAACCAGCTGGGCTTCCGACGAACCGTTGATGGCGGCCAGCTGGATGGCGCGAACCCGTTCCAGATAGGACAGCCGGCCCTCCATCGGGTGACCCAGCATGGCCTCCAGCGTCTCGACCTGACGTTTCGAGAGGTCCTCGGGACGTTGGGCGACCGTATCGCTGACCCCGAGATACCGCAGGGCCCGGCCGACGTGCACGAACGGCAGTTCGCCGGCCATCCGGCCCAGCGCATACTCATAGGCGTCGCCGCGCGGACGGCTCTCGTCCGAGAAGGGCACGCCCGATTGCGGGGCCGTGTTGGGGTAGAATTCGAACGGCGGCGTCCACTGGCGCGCCTTGGTCTCGACGAACCGCTGATAGGTGTCGCGGCTGGGCGCGGAGCGTTCGAAATCCCTCAGCAGGACATAGGCCCCGACATCGCCGGTCTGCACCGCGAGGTAGTTGTAGAGATAGGCGTCGACGTCGTTGCGCTGGAACAGGTTGGTCGCCGAATAGAAGCCGCGGCGGCTACGGTCGCGGCTGTTGCCTCCGGCGTTTCGGCCCCAGGCCTCGCGGGCTTCGCGATTGTCCTCGGGCTCGCCGAAGGGGCCGTAGAGGCCGTCGTGCAGCCGCGCCAGGGCGCGATAGCCGTGGGCGTCCTGGGTCGAGAGAATATAGATGACGCGGTCGCGGACCGCCTCCTGCTCCTCGCGGGTCATCTGGCCGAGCTGACGGTCCAGCCGCTGATAGGCCGTATGGCGTTCCCAGGCCCGGCAGTCGTCGTATTTCGACAGGGGCCGCCAGCCGCCGAACCCGCCGCGATCGACGCGGTTGATCGGGGCGTAGCCCTCGTCGTTGGCCAGCGCCATGGCGTACCAGGTGGCGCTTTCGATCGGGTCCTCGATGTTCTTGTCGGTCGCGCGGATCGCCGCATAGCGGCCGCCCAGCTCCAGCTGGGCGAAGAAGTCGCCGCGGAAGGCGGCGCGGCGCAGGGCGCGCAGACCGGTTTCCTGGGCGTTGAACTCGGACCCTGTGAGCGACGCTGGACGCGGGCAGGCGTTGGAGGCCACGTCGTTGCGTTGCCAGAATTGCACGCCGTTGCCGCCGCTATTGCCGCACGAGACCATGCCGAGCGCGGTCAGCGCCAGAACGCCGGCGACTGCTGCGATGGCGACGGGACCGCGGCCCCGACCGAAACGGGAGCCGCCTTCCTGGTTGGATCGACCCTCGCTCATACTCCCCCTCGCACGACTAAAGCGGGCAGCCCCCTGCCCATTGCGCGTACCTTTGCGCATCCGGGACAGTCCGGCCCCGTTAACCTTCTGTCAAGGTAAACGCCGGTTTCCCGTAAAGCGTTGCCGCATAGCGGCCTTTTTGTGACCCGGAGATAGTTTTCCACGGGAATCAGCAGGTTGTGCACTCGCCCGTGAGGGGAATCAGACCGCTCGCCAGCCGGCCGAAGGCTTCCTATATGGGTCATCCGGATTCCTGGAGCACCCCGATGGCCTATGCCGCCCGCGACGATCGACCCGCCGACAAGGCCGCCCGCTATGCCGAGGTCGAGGCCGAGATTCTGGCTGTCCTGGACGGCGAGCCCAACCGCACCGCGCGCATGGCCACCGTCGCCTCCATGCTGGCCGACGCCTTTCCCGTCTTCTTCTGGACCGGCTTCTACGTCGTCGACCCGGACAAGGCGGACGAACTCGTGGTCGGCCCCTACCAGGGCACGCTGGGCTGTCTGAGAATCGCCTTCGGCCGCGGCGTCTGCGGAACCGCGGCGCAGGATGGTGCGACGCAGATTGTCGACGACGTCCACGCCTTCCCCGGCCACATCGCCTGCGACAGCCGTTCGGCCAGCGAGATCGTGGTGCCGGTGTTCGACGGTTCCGGCGCCCTGATCGCCGTTTTCGATGTCGACGCGACCGTTACGTCCGCTTTTGACGCCGTCGACGCCCATGCTCTCGAGGGATTGATGTCGCGCGTCTTCGGCTGATGCGAAATGTGCACTCCGGAGCGGACAGTGCACATTTTTGCGGCTCCCAAACCCTGTAACGGCGGGCTTCGGCCTCGAATTGTGCACCATGTGCACTGGTAATTTCCGGGCGCGCCACAGCGCCGATTGTGCACTATGTGCATGCGTTTTTCTGGAGGTCTGAGTGTCCGAACGGGTCATCGCAATCACCGGCGGCCACGGCGTCCTGGGTCGGGCCGTCGTCGAGGCAGCCCTGGCCGACGGGCTGAAGGTCGCGGTCATCGACCATGCCTCGGGCCAGTCCGCCCCCGCGGGCGTGCTCGAACTCGGCGGCGTCGACCTGACCGACCCCGCCTCGGCACAGACGGCCATCGACGCCGTGGTCGCGCATTTCGGACGGCTCGACGCCCTCCTGAACATCGCCGGCGGCTTCGTCTGGCAGACCACGGATGACGCCGACCCCGCCTGGGCGAAGATGTTCGCGCTCAACGTGACTACGGCCCTGAACGCCAGCCGCGCCGCCCTGCCCCATCTGAAGGCGTCGCCCGAGGGCCGGGTCGTCAATGTCGGGGCCAATGCGGCGCTGAAGAGCGCGGCCGGCATGGGCGCCTACGCCGCCTCCAAGGCCGGCGTCCACCGCCTGACCGAAAGCCTCGCCGAGGAGCTCAAGGAGACGTCGGTGACCGTCAACGCCGTCCTGCCCTCGATCCTCGACACGGCCCAGAACCGCAAGGACATGCCCGACGCCGATGCAGCGAAATGGGTCGCGCCGTCCGACCTCGCCCGTGTCATGCTGTTCCTCGCCTCGCCGGACAGTCGCGCCGTCACCGGCGCCCTGATTCCGGTCACGGGCCGCGTCTGATGCAGCTCACCCGCTCGGTCCTCTATCTCCCCGCCAGCAATCCGCGGGCGATCGAGAAGGCGCGCGGCCTGAATGCCGACGCCGTGATCCTCGACCTCGAGGACGCGGTCGCGCCCGACGCCAAGGCCGAGGCCCGTCAGGCGGCCGTCGCAGCTCTCACCGCCGGCGGTTTCGCCGCCCGGATCGGCGTCCGGGTCAACGGGCTCGACACGCCCTGGGGCGCCGACGACCTGGGCGCCCTCGCCGGCCTGAAGCCCGATTTCGTGGTCGCTCCCAAGATCGAGAGCCCCGGGGCTGTGCGCGAGGTCGCCGCCCGCCTCCCCGCCGGCGTCGCCCTATGGATCATGGTCGAGACCCCCCTCTCGGTCCTGCGGCTCGACGCCATCGCCGGGGCCGGGACGCCGCTGGCCGCCCTGATGCTCGGGATCAATGATTTCGGCGAGCGCATGAACCTGGTGCTCGGCCCCGACCGCGAGCCGTTGAAGCCCTGGCTGGCCGCCGTGGTGGCCGCCGCCCGCGGCCATGGCCTGCTGGTCATCGACGGCGTGGTCAACGCCACGGACGATGCCGACCGCCTGCGCACCGAATGCCTGCAGGGCCGCGCCTTCGGCTTCGACGGCAAGAGCCTGATCCACCCGGCCCAGATCGACGCCGCCAACGCCGCCTTCTCGCCCTCGCCGGAGGAGGTGGTCCGGGCCCGCGAGGTTGTCGACGCCTTCGCCTCCGCCGACGCCGAGGGCAAGGGCGCAATTCGCGTCGGCTACCGCATGGTCGAGCGCCTCCATCTCGACGCCGCCCACCGCCTGCTGGCCCGTCACGCGGCGGCCTCGACGCCGCCCGGAGACAGGCCTATCTAGTCCGTCCAGAAACAGAACCCGGCCCTCAAGCAGCGAGGCGCCGGTCGTCATCCCGGCGGAGGCCGGGAGCCGAGCGTTAGGGCCCCCTCTTATGACCACCGCCGTCATCGCCGCCACCGGCCTGTTCACCCCGGAACAGTCGATCTCCAACGCCGAGCTGGTGGTCGCCTACAATGCGTATGCCGAGCGGTTCAACGCCGACCACGCCGCCGAAATCGCCGAGGGCGACGTCGCCGAACTGACCCCTTCCTCGGTCGAGTTCATCGAGAAGGCCTCGGGCATCAAGTCGCGCTTCGTGCTCGACAAGGCGGGCGTCCTCGACCCCGCCCGCATGGCCCCGAACATCCCCGAGCGCGGAAACGACGATCTGTCGATCATGGCCGAGATGGCCGTCGCCGCCGCGCGGGAGGCCATCGCCGCCTGGGGCAAGCCGGTCTCGGAGATCGGCGCCGTCCTGTGCGCCGCTTCCAACATGCCGCGCCCCTATCCGGCCCTGTCCATCGAGGTCCAGCAGGCCCTCGGCATCGACGGCTTCGCCTTCGACATGAACGTGGCGTGCTCCTCCGCCACCTTCGGCATCAAGACCGCCGCGGACTTCATCGCCTCGGGCTCGGTCAAGGCCGTGCTGATGGTCAATCCCGAGGTCTGCTCGGCCCACCTGAACTTCAAGGACCGCGACAGCCACTTCATCTTCGGCGACGTCGCCACCGCGGTGATCGTCGAGTCCTCGGACCAGGCCGGACCCGGCGGCTGGGACGTTCTCGGCACGCGGCTGAAGACCGTCTTCTCCAACAACATCCGCAACAATTTCGGCTTCCTGAACAACGCCGCCCCCGAGGGCATCGGCCAGCCCGACAAGATGTTCGTCCAGCAGGGTCGCAAGGTGTTCAAGGACGTGGTGCCCATGGTCTCGGACATGATCGTGGACCACGCCCGGGACCTCGGCATCGATCCGGCGACCCTGAAGCGGATGTGGCTGCACCAGGCCAACATCAACATGAACCAGTTCATCGGCCGCAAGGTGCTGGGCCGCGATCCGACGCCGGAAGAGAACGTCATCATCCTCGACGAATACGCCAACACCTCCTCGGCCGGCTCGATCATCGCCTTCCACCTGCGCCAGCAGGACATGGCGACCGGCGACACCGGCCTGATCTGCAGCTTCGGGGCGGGCTATTCGGCAGGCACCGTCTTCGTGCGGAAACGCGGCTGATGGTCGACCGCCGCGACATCGGCGCCGTCGTCGACGCCATGTACGCCTGCATCTCCGGCCCCGCCGGGCCGCGCGACTGGGCGACCCAGCGCGAGATCTTCCACCCCGAGAGCCGTCAGGCCCGCACCGGCCTCGACGCCGACGGCCGCCCGACCATGATCGTCATGGGCCGCGAGGAATACCAGGCCAACGTCACGCCCTTCTTCGCCGAGAACGGCTTCTTCGAGGTCGAGATCAGCCGCCGGATCAGCGAGTTCGGCAACATGGCCCACGTCTGGTCGATCTATGAAGCCCGTACGGCCCCGGAGGACGCCGAGCCCGAGCGCCGCGGGATCAATTCGATCCAGCTTTGCCGGGGCCCGGACGATCTCTGGTCCATCCTGCACATGATCTGGGACAACGAGCGTCCCGGCCTTACGGCGTCGGCGTAGCCGCCACAGCTGCCGGGGGCGCCGGCGCCGGGGCCACGGCCCCCGGCGCCGGCGCATTGGCCGGATGCGTCGCCTTCCACTCCATCCCCATGCGGATGCGGTTCTCGACCGAGGGGTGGTCGTAGAAGATGAATTCCTCGATCGCCGACGGCGACGGCGCGCGATACTCCGCCGTCTTGATCAGCGCCTTGGACAGCCCGTCCGGCTCATTCGCATGGGTCAGGGAGAACTGGTCGGCGTCCTGCTCGATCACCCGGATCATGGTGTTGGTCACGGGCGTCAGCAGCAGGCCGATGACCGCCCCGATCGCCGCCAGCACCGGCAGGCCCGCCGGGTCCGAGATGTCGCCCACCCGGCCAGCGCCCAGCAGCCGCCTGGCCACCGGGAACAGCCGGTCGATCAGCCAGAAGACGATCGCCGCCAGCAGGATCATGATCCCGGTCATCCACAGCGAGTGCATGTGGACATAGTGGCCCATCTCGTGGCCCACGACGCCGCGCACCTCGGCCAGGTCGGCGCCCTTGGCGAACATCACATCGCTCATCGCCACCCGCGCCGAGCCGAACAGGCCCGAGACGTTTGCCGTGTATCGATCGGACTGTTTGGAACCGTCGAAGATGTAGATCTTGTCGTCCGGCGTGCCGGTGGCATGCGCCAGTTCGACCACGGCGTCGCGCATCGGCCCGTCCGGCGCCGGCGTATAGGTGTTGAACAGCGGCTCGATCAGGATCGGCGAAACGATCAGCATGAAGACCACGGCCACCGCCGTCAGCCCCGCGCCCCAGGCCCACCAAAGGCTCCGGGCCCGACGAATGATGAAATAGAGACCGACGATCAGCAGGCCCGTGAACACGGTGGAAATCCCCGTGCTCAGCGCCGCCTCGCCCAGCCAGCCGGCCAGCGGCTGTTCCGTCAGGCCGTACTGCGTCTCGCGCCACCAGCTCTCGTAGATCGCCCAGGGCAGGCTCAGAACGAAGCTCATCAGCAGATAGACGACGCCCACCACCAGCGAGACCAGCTTCGGCCGCTTGCGCCGCCGCTCCATCCGGTCGCGGATGCCGCTCAGGATGCCGGTGCGGATGATGATCCAGGCCACGACGATCGAAACGATCGCCCCCCACAGCAGCAGCCAGTGGCCGCCGCGCGTATAGGCGACCGCGCGCTCCAGATCCTCCGGCGAAATGGTCGCCAGCCAGCGTGCGGTCTCGGCCGCGGGGTCGATGCTCATGACAATGTCCTCCCTGACGGCGGGAGATGACGCCGTCCGGCGAAGCTTGTCAGCTTAAATTGCGGTCATGCGGACCCATGTCGGACATTGTCGGGGCCCGCGTCGCCGGGCTTGACCTATTCGCCAGGGATAGCCGCACCCGGACCGCCGACTTGCGCGACGACCTGCCCGGCCCGGGCAGGGTGCGGCGCGTAGGGCGTTGACGGGCGAGGGCGTGCTGGCTACCAGACCTCCGTATGATCGGTCCGCCCCGTTGGTGGATTTCCGTAATGGGGGAACGACACATGAGCCATGAAGCCAACGACGCCGTTTCAGAGCAGCCGGCACAGCGCCGTCCCTGGGACGCGCCGCGGATCGTCACCGTCGTACCGGTGGACCACACCGAGGGGGGCGGCTTCCCCACCGGCGTTGAGAGCGGGATTTATAAAGTCTCCTAGTCTTTGACAGAAGTGGCGACCGCTTCCTCGCCGAGGGACGTGTGGTCGGGACGGCCGTTTCCGGGTTTTCGGCATCATCCCCCGTCTCCGGCAAGGTCGGCTCAGGCCGCTGTGGGGACAGACGATCGTGGAGCGGGTTGGTCGATCTTGCCATGTCCGTGGGGCCTGGCGCCCGATGGGTCAGCGGCAGTTTGTCTGCTCTGACAGTGGCTGTCTGGACGATGGCGAGTCTCCAGATGCGGATGGGCCACGTCCCTTGTCAGGCCGCCGCGACCGCCGCGATCTCGACCAGCCAGGCCGCGTCGAAAATGCCGGTGATGATGACGGTCAGCGCCGGCTGACGCCCCGCCAGGCGGCGCACCCGCACCTCCCGGTTCTCCAGCGCATACGCCCGGTCCGACAGGAAGGTCGTGACCTTGACGAGGTTGTCCAAGGTCATGCCCGCCGCCGCCAGCTGGGTCTCGACATTCGACCAGACCTGATCGCACTGGCCGGTGAAATCCGCCGCCAGCGAGCCGTCAGGCGCGACCGGAATCTGGCCGGACAGATACAGCCACCGCGTCGGCCCCGTCACCTCGACCGCCTGCGGATAGGAACCCTCGACCGGCGGCGAGCCGTCGCCGGTCAGGGGGCGGATGGTCAGGGTCACGGGCGCCCCTCTACTGGCGAGCGGCGTCCGAGCGGGCGCGGACCACGGCGAACTCCGAGGTCGCCTTCCAGCCCGGCCAGTCCTCGCTGTTCGCGAGGTCCAGACCCAGATGATACAGCAGGGTCAGGTTCTCGACCGCCGAGGTGAAGTCCAGATCAGCCGACCATTCGTCGCTGGCCTTGTGATAGTCGGCCGCGAATTTGGCGCGCCAGGCCGCCTCGCCGGCTTCACGCCCGCCCTCAACCCAGTCCCAGCCGTGCCAGGGCATGATCGCCGGCACGCCCATGCGGGCGAAGGGGAAGTGGTCGGAGCGATAGTAGAACCCTTGTTCCGGCATGCCGTCGTCCGAGACATAGCGGCCCAGCGGTGCGGCCAGCGCCTGCAACCGGTCCTCGAGATCGTTCTGGCCCTTGCCGAAGATCGGCACGTCCCGGGTCGAGCCCGACAGCGGCAGCATGTCGATATTGATGTCGGCGACGGTCGTCTCCAGCGGCCAGACCGGATCGGCGGCGTAGCCGTAGGACCCCATCAGGCCCATCTCCTCGGCCGCCATATGGGCGAAAACGATGGAGCGTTTCGGGCGCGGGGCGGCGTTCAGCTGACGGGCCATCTCCAGCACCCCGATGGTGCCCGAGGCATTGTCCCAGGCGCCGTTCCAGATCTGGTCGCCGGTCACGGTCGGATGCTGGTCGACACCGCCGACGTGGTCCCAGTGGGCCGAATAGATGATGGTCTCGTCCGGATGCTCCGTCCCCGGAATACGGGCCAGAAGGTTGTGGGTGACCAGGGTCTCGATCGTCTCGGACGCCTCGACGGACAGGGTGACGCCGTCCAGCACCACGGCCTTGAACGTGCCGTCAGCGATGTTCGGCAGCCGGGCGATGTCCAGACCCGCCGCCGCCGCCCAGAGGGTCGCCACGTCGTGGTTGATCGCGCCCGAAAACTCGAGATCGGCCGCGCCGGGCGTCAGGGTCCGGGTACGGCCGGCGCCGCGCAGCGCGCCCTGCCACATGGGCGAGGCGGCGTCGCCCATCACCAGGGTGATAACGCCCACCGCGCCGCGCCGGAAGGCCTCGTCCGCCTTGTAGGCGCCGGACTGGTAGTTGGTGGCGTACTGACCGTTGAACAGCTCGCCGTCCGGCTCGCCGCCGACCAGGATCACGACCTTGCCCCGCACATCGAGGTCGCCGTAGTCATTCCAGTTCCGCTCGGGGGCGTAGATGCCGTGCCCGGCGAAGACCAGGGGCGCATTCCGGATCGAGGCGCGGCCGTCATTGGTGACGGCGCGTACGGTGATGTCGGTTCCGACCGTCAGGGGGTGGCTCGTCCCGTCGGGGCCGGTCCATGCCGCGGTGGCGCCCGCCACCGGCGAATAGCGGTTGAGCGAGACCGGTTGCAGCCACTGGCCGTTCGGCCCGCCGGGCTGCATGCCCATGGCCTCGTACTGGGCCTGCAGCCAGGCCAGCACCATCCGCTCGCCTTCCGTGCCGGGATAGCGGCCCTGGTATTCATCGGCGCTGATGGTGCGGATATTGTCGCTGATCCGCGCGGCGGAGAAGTCCTGCGCCGCGGCCATGCCGGCAGACAGCAGCACAGCGGCGACGGCGACGCCGCCCATCATCTTGCGAAACATACGGAAGGCTCCATCCCCGGATTGATGGCGCGCACTCTAGGGAGGCGTCCGGGGCCCGTCCGTTAAGTTTTCGTCATGTGCAGGACTTCTCCCTCCCCTTCATGGGGAGGGATGTCGACGCGGAGCGGCGACAGGGTGGGGAATTGAGAAGCCGGGCGCCGCAGGTGCGGAACTGACCTTCCCCACCCGGTCGCTACGCGACCACCCTATATAAGGGGAGGGAGAACGCCGTGTCCTACCGCCGCTGGCTCGCCGTCGGTGCGCGCGCCGGGCCGAACTCCGAGCCCGGCATCCATTCCGGCCAGTCGCGGCTGTTGGCCAGATCGCGGCCGATGTTGAAGATCAGCTGCAGGTCCTCGACCTGGCCGCTCAGGTCCCACTCCGGCGACCATTCATCGTCGGCCTGGTGATAGCGGCGCGAGCCGTATTCCGAACGGGCCGCATCGCGCGCGGCGATCGGTTCGTCGCGGAAGGCGCCGCCGCCGTCGACATAAGCCATGGGCACGCCGCGCTTGGCGAGGGGGAAGTGGTCCGAGCGGAAATAGCTTCCCGAGGCGGGATTGCCGTCCGGTTTGGCGGTGCGGCCCTGGGTCGTCGCTTGGGCGGTGACGCGGGCGTCAAGGTCGGACTGGCCCGAGCCGATGATGTCGACGTCGGCCACCCGGCCATAGACGTTCATGGCGTCGATGTTGAAGCCCGCCACGGTCGTGGCCAGCGGATAGACCGGATTGGCGGCGTAGAATTCCGAGCCCAGCAGGCCGCTTTCTTCCGCCGTGAAGCTGATCATGACGATCGACCGCTCCGGGCGCGGACCGGCGCCCCAGACGCGGGCCAGCTCCAGCAGGCCGGCGGTGCCGGTGGCGTTGTCGACCGCGCCGTTGAAGATGGCGTCGCCGTTGGCGTCAGGCTCGCCCACGCCGATGTGGTCCCAGTGGCCGGTGTAGAGGATGGTCTCGTCCGGATGGGTCGAGCCCGGCAGGCGGGCGATGACATTGTGGGTGACGACGCGGCTGGTGGCGACGTCGAACATGGCGTTGAACGTCGCCCCGGCCAGGGCGACCGGACGGAAGTCGCGGCTGCGGGCGGCGACCTTCAGCGCCTCGAAATCCAGGCCAGAACGGCGGAACAGATCGACCGCGACGTCGCGCTGCATCCAGGCCTCCATCGCCACGCGTTCGGCGGCGGCGTTGGCGCGGACGATGTCGAACTGCGGGCCCGACCAGCTGTTCTGGACCGTGGCCCAGCCGTAGGAGGCGGGCGCCGTTTCATGGACGATGATCACGCCCGCGGCGCCCTGACGGGCCGCCTCTTCGTATTTGTAGGTCCAGCGGCCGTAATAGGTCATGGCCCGGCCGTTGAAGGTGTTCAGCGCCGGCTCCTCGAAGTCGGCGTCATTGACCAGCACGACAATGATCTTGCCGCGCACGTCCACGTCCTTGAAATCATCCCAGTTCCGCTCGGGCGCCTTGATGCCGTAGCCCACGAAAACCAGCGGCGTGTCCGTCAGCATGACGTGGTCGCCCGGCAGGCGGGTCGAGATGGTGATCTGCTGGCCTTGGGTCAGCGGGATGGTCTCGCCGCCGACGCTCAGCCGGACGCCCCGGAAGTTGGAGGCGGTGAAGCGGTTCAGGGCGACATCCTGGGTCCAGGATCCGTTGGCGCCGCCGGGCTGGAAGCCCGCCGCCGCATACTGCTCGCTCAAATAGCGGATGGTCATGTCCTCCGCCGGGGTGGCGATGCCCCGACCCTGGAAGCTGTCGTCGGCCAGCACCCGCACGTGCTCGGACAGGCGCGCGGCGTCAAACGTCGCAGCCGGCGCGGACGGGGGGGCGTCGCTCCCCATTCCCATCGCGGCGCAGCCGGAAATCAGGGCGCCGGCGGCAAGCACGGCGGCGGTCGAGAACAGACGCATGGACGGAAACACCCTCAGCCGAAATCAGAGGCGCGGACGTTAGGGCGCCGTCCGCCGGGTGTCGATGCGGCGCCCGCGCACGAAAAACCCGCCGGCGCTGCGGCGCCGGCGGGTCCTTCATTCAGGTTCAGGACGGGTGGCCCTAGTGGGCGACGCCCTTCCAGATCCGGCGGTAGCTCAGATAGGTGATCCCCGCGAAGATGAAGAGGAAGATCAGCACGCCGAGGCCGGTCTGCTTGCGCTGGACCTGACGGGGGTCAGAGGCCCAGGCGATATAGGCGGCGACGTCCTTGGCCATCTGGTCGACCGAGGCGACGGTTTCGTCGTCATAGGTCACCTGGCCGGCGGTCAGCGGGCTCGGCATGGCGATGAAGCCGCCCGGCGGCACATGGGCGCCCTCGGGCATGAACGGCGTCAGGTCGCCGGCCATATAGACATTGTAGTGCTGGCCCGGACGGATCTGCAGGCCCTGCGGCACGGCGGCGTAGCCGGTCAGCAGCGAATAGATGTAGTTGGCGCCGCCGTGGCGGGCCTTGGCCATGACCGACAGGTCGGGCGGAGCCGCCCCGCCGTTCGCGGCCGCCGCGGCGGTCGCGTTGGGATAGGGGCTCGGGAAGCGGTCGGCGGCGGTGCCGTCGCGCATCACCGGCTCACCCGTTTCGGTGTCGATGTCCGCGATCTGGACTTCCTTCGCCAGCGCCTTGACCCAGCGGTTCTCGGCCGGGCTGGCCTGATGCGCGTCGAAGAACGGACCACCCGGCTCGGCCAGGGTCCGGAAATGCATCAGGTTCATGCTGTGGCACGAGGAACAGACCTCGCGATACACCTTGTAGCCCCGCTGCAACTGGCCCTGGTCGAAGCTGCCGAACGGCCCCTCGAAGCTGAAGCCGCCATTGCGCAGGGCGTGGCCCTCGCCGGCGGCCAACGCGGGCTGGGCCGCGAAGGTCAGGCCGGCGGCGGCGGCGATCAGGACCAGGGTCTTCTTCATGGCGCGGATATTCGTCTTGAGGGTCATGGTCCCGCTCAGCCCTTCGTCTCTTCGGCGCCCGACAGGACCGGCTCGGAGATCGTCGCCGGGATCGTCTGGGGCGTCTCGCGCAGGCCCACCAGGGGCATGATGATGAGGAAGAAGGCGAAATAGTAGGCCGTGGCGAACCGGGTCAGCCACAGATAGCTGTTCAGATCGCCGTCGATCAGGATGAAGGTCTTGAAGTCGCCGATCACCGGCGCGTCGGGCAGTTGCGCCCCGCACCAGCCGAGGATCAGACCCACGATCACGAACAGGATGAAGAAGGTCCGCATCGTCGGGCGATAGCGCATCGAGCGCACCTTGGACGTATCCAGCCACGGCAGGACGAACAGCACGCCGATGGCGCCGAACATCGCCATCACGCCGCCGAACTTGTCCGGGATGGCGCGCAGGATCGCGTAGAAGGGCAGCATGTACCACTCGGGCACGATGTGCGCCGGGGTCTGCAGCGGGTTGGCCGGAATGTAGTTATCGGCGTGGCCCAGGGCGTTCGGCATGAAGAAGACGAACAGGGCGAACAGCATCAGGAACAGGATGATGGCGAACCCGTCCTTGACCGTGAAATACGGGTGGAACGGCAGGGTGTCCTTCTTCTCCCGGTCCTTCGGGATCAGGATGCCGACCGGGTTGTTCTGACCGGCGGCGTGCAGCGCCCAGAGGTGCAGCACCACGCAGCCGGCGATGACGAACGGCAGCAGATAGTGCAGCGAGAAGAAGCGGTTCAGGGTGGCGTTGTCGATCGCCGGGCCGCCGCGCAGCCAGATCAGGATCGGCTCGCCGACGACCGGGATGGCCCCGATCAGATTGGTGATCACTTCAGCGCCCCAGTAGGACATCTGGCCCCACGGCAGGACGTAGCCGAGGAAGGCGGTGGCGATCATCAGGAAGAAGATCAGGCAGCCGACGATCCAGATCATCTCGCGCGGCGCCTTGTACGAGCCGTAGTAGAGGCCGCGCAGCATGTGCAGATAGACCGCGATGAAGAACATCGAGGCCCCGTTGGCGTGGGTGTAGCGGATCAGGTCGCCGCCGTTCACGTCGCGCATGATGCGTTCGACGGAGGCGAAGGCCAGTTCGGTGTTCGGCACATAGTGCATGGCCAGGATCACGCCGGTGGCGATCTGGATCACCAGGCAGAGGGCCAGGATGCCGCCGAAGGTCCACCAGTAGTTGAGGTTCCTGGGGGTCGGCAGCGCCATATAGTCAGCGCCGAAGCGGATGATCGGCAGACGGGTGTCGAGCCATTTCTCGATGCCGGTCTTCGGAACGTAGGTGGATTCGTGATCGCTCATCGGTCTCGCCCTCAGCCGATCTTGATGCGGGTGTCGGAGAGGTAGGCGTACTCCGGCACGACGAGGTTCTTGGGCGCGGGGCCCTTACGGATACGGCCCGAGGCGTCGTAGTGCGATCCGTGGCAGGGGCAGAACCAGCCGCCGAAATCGCCCGAGCCGAAGGTCGGGATACAGCCCAGGTGGGTGCAGTTGCCCAGGACGACCAGATACTGCTCGTGACCTGGCTTGGTGCGCTCCGCGTCGGTCTGGGGCTCTTTCAGGCCGTGCGCATTGTTGTCAGCGATGACCCGCTGCAGTTCGGCCGGGGTGCGATAGCGCACGAACACCGGCTTGCCCTGCCATTTGATAACGATCTGCTGGCCTTCCTGGACCTTCGTCATGTCGAATTCGATCGACGCCAGCGCCAGCGTATCCGCGGCCGGGTTCATCGAATTTATCAAAGGCCAGGCCAGCATGGCCCCGGCGCCCACAGCCGCGGCGCCGGCCGCGATATGGATGAAGTCCCGACGGGTGGCGTCGCCGCCTTCACCGTTCTCAGTCACGACCGATTCGGCCACGTCTTACTCCTCGTACGCCGCAGGCCGGGGCCGTGAGGGCCCGATCAATCGCGGCATGGATGCTTTAGCGCCTTCCCGTCGGTCTGACCCGGCCCGGCGTTGCGGCTCATCGCCGCAAACAGCGCCGCCTCTTTGAGAAACGGTCGCATTTCGAGCCGCGACAAGCCCCCGGGCCGCGCGTATGAGGGCCTTAGAATGCGTCTCGCCCTTTTTCAACCGGCCATTCCCCAGAACGTCGGCGCCTGCATCCGATTGAGCGCCTGTTTCGGGGTTGAATTGCACATTATCGAGCCCGCCGGCTTCCGTTTCGACGACCGGTCGATGAAGCGCGCGGCGCTGGATTACGGCCCGCTGGGCCATATGACGCGGCACGCCGACTGGGACGCCTTCCAGCGCGACCGCGGACCGGGCCGGCTCGTCCTGTTCACAACGAAGGGCGCGACGGCCCTGAACGAATTCGTCTTCCGGCCCGACGATGTCCTGCTGTTCGGCAGCGAACCGTCGGGGGCGCCGGATTTTGTGCATGAGGCCGCGGACGCCCGCGTGGTGATTCCCATCCAGCCGGGGGCGCGGTCGCTGAACCTGTCGGTCTCGGCCGGGATCGCGGTTTGGGAGGGGTTGAGGCAGCAATCCTGATCCTTCGCACATTGGATGGAGGAGGCTCGCATGCGCGCCGACGACCGATGGCCCGCAGGGCCGGATGAGGGTCGGCTGGTTCCATCGGCGAAAGCCGTCGCTCCGGTCGTGCCACGGCTTCGCCGAACGCCGCTGATCGACCCTCACCCTTTCGCCTCGCCGATCGCTTCGCTCCCGGAGGCTCAAGCCCTCTCCCATCGGGAAAGGGGTAGCTACTCCGGCGCCTCCGCCGCCGGGAGCTGGGCCAGGCCCGGCCGGTCGCCGCGCTTGCCCGCCGCCACCGCCTCCACCGCCCGCATGACCCGCAGCACATTCTCGCCGGCCAGCTTGCGGATGTCCCCCTCGCTCCAGCCGTTGGCCATAAGCGCGGCCAGCAGGCGGGGATAGGCGTCCACCCCCTCCAGCCCGACCGGCAGGGAGTCGACGCCGTCGTAGTCGCCGCCCAGGCCGACATGGTCGATGCCCGCCACGTCGCGGATGTGCTGGATGTGCGCGACCACGTCGGCGATCGTGGCGATCGGCTCCGGATGCGCCGTCGTCCACGCCGCCATCCCGGCCGTCACTGCCGCCGGATCGCCGGGGTTCAGCGACTTGAGCCGCGCGTCTTCGGCCGCCCGCGCGGCGTTCCACGTCCGCACCGTCTCCGAGACGAAGCCCGGCACGAAGGTGACCATCACCACCCCGCCGTCGGCGGGCATCTGGCGCAGGACGCTGTCGGGCACATTGCGCGGGTGAGCCGTCACCGCCCGCGCCGAGGAATGGGAGAAGATCACCGGCGCATCCGACACCCGCATGGCGTCCAGCATGGTCTCCTCCGAGACATGGCTCAGATCGACCATCATCCCCAGCCGGTTCATCTCGCGCACCACATCCTCGCCGAACGGCGACAGCCCGCCCCATTTCGGCGCGTCCGTGGCGCTGTCCGCCCAGGTGGTGGTCTTCGAGTGGGTCAGGGTGATGTAGCGGGCCCCGGAATCGTAGAACTCGCGCAGCAGGCCGAGGGAGTCGTCGATCGAATAGCCGCCCTCCATGCCGATCAGGCTGGCGATCCGGCCCCGGCGGTGGATGCGCTGGATGTCGTCGGCGGTGGTCGCCAGCTCGAACACGTCCAGATAGGCGGCGACGATCCGCTTGACCGTGTCGATCTGTTCAAAGGTCGCTACCGCCGCATCGGGGGGGCTCAGGGTGGCGGGCACATAGACCGACCAGAACTGCCCGCCCATGCCGCCGGCGCGCAGGCGGGGAATGTCCGTGTGCAGGGCGGTGGAGGCGTCGAGATTGGTTGTCAGGTCCACCGCATGGGGATCGTTGCCGTGGTTCTGGCGCAGCGCCCAGGGCAGGTCGTTATGCCCGTCGATCAGCGGCGTCCGCTCCAGAATCCGCCGCGCCCGCGCCTCGCCGGTCGCATCGGCGGTCTGCGCCAGAACCGGCC
>CAYNNT010000008.1:0-27702 GCA_964398675.1 uncultured Brevundimonas sp. | reverse complement strand
AGGCGTCGATGACGATGTCCTGGGTGGCGGAAAGCAGGGCGACGGCGACGGTGCTCAGAAGGACGATGCGGATCATGGCGGGCTCCAGGAGATGCGACGGCGGACAGTGGCAGAGGGGACGGCGAAGGCAAGGCCGGCGAGCAGGGTCGCTCCCACTGCTTTCGTCATTCCGGGCGAAGCGCAGCGAAGACCCGGAACCCGGCGGCGCGCGAGAGCGCGAACCTGTCAGGAGCGCGGTCCTCTGGAATGACGCCATACGTCCACCGCCGGTGTTTCGCCGCCGCCGCGGCGCCGCCGGGTTCCGGGTCTCCGGGCCGCTGCGCGACTCTCCGCCCGGAATGACGAAAGCAGAAAAGCCAACTACAGGACGCCCCATGACCACCTCCGACGACCTGACCCTCGATCAAAAGAAGTCCGAAGCGCGCGCCTGGTTCGAGACCCTGCGCGACCGTATCCACGCCGGTTTCGAGGCGCTGGAGGACACGGCGCCCGCCGACCTCTTCCCCGGCGAGCCGGGCCGTTTCGTCCGCACGCCCTGGGAGCGGCCCGAGGGCGGTGGCGGCGTCATGGGGATGATGCACGGCCGGCTGTTCGAAAAGGTCGGGGTCCATGTCTCGACCGTCCACGGCACCTTCCCCGCCGACTATGCCAAGTCGGTGCCCGGCGCCGCCGAGGATCCGCGCTTCTTCGCCACCGGCATCAGCCTGATCGCCCATCCGGTCAGCCCGCGCGTCCCGGCGGTGCATATGAATACCCGCTTCATCGCCACGACCAAAAGCTGGTTCGGCGGCGGCGGCGATCTGACGCCGGTGCTGGACGCCGACCGGCGGCAGGATCACCCGGACACCCTCGCCTTCCACGCCGCCATGAAGGCCGCCTGCGACGCCCATGACCCGGCGTGGCATGGGAAGTTCAAGGCCTGGTGCGACGAGTATTTCTTCCTGCCCCACCGCAAGGAACCGCGCGGCACGGGCGGCATCTTCTACGACCACCAAGACAGCGGCGACTGGAGCCGGGATTTCGCCTTCACCCGCGACGTCGGCACGCATTTCCTCGACGCCTATTCAGCCATCGTGCGCGGGCGGATGGGGGAGCCGTGGACGGCGGAGGAGCGCGAGGAACAACTGGTCCGGCGCGGCCGCTACGTCGAATTCAACCTGCTCTACGACCGCGGCACCATGTTCGGCCTCAAGACCGGCGGCAACGTCGAGTCCATCCTCAGCTCAATGCCGCCTGTGGTGAAGTGGCCCTAGGTCTTCCGTTTCAGGAATTTCAGGCCGGACCAGTCGGCGCTGACCGCGCAGACCTTCACATCGACCCAGCCCGTCGGCAGCAGGACCTCGCGCAGGCCGTCCTCGGTCAGGTCGCGAAACAGGGGCGAGGTTTTCTTCGGCCAGGACACCCACAGCATGCCGCCCGGCCTGACCGTCGCCAGCGCCGGGGCCGCGCCGTGCTCCAGTCCGGCGCGATCACCGACGAACAGGTGGACGAGGTCGGCTTGAGCGGCCTCCGCATCGACCACCACGCCGGGCGGTAGCGGCGCGATCCAGTCGGCATAGGCCTCCGGCGCCGCGATCGGCTTGAGGACCTGAGCCTCCTTGAGACCCAGCTTCTGGATCAGCGGCTTGCCGGAATAGCCGACGGGTGCGGGCATGGCAGGTATCCTCAGGCCGTCAGGAAGGCGCGGATCCAGCCGCCGACGACGCCACGATCGTCCGCCGCCTTCAGACTGTCCACCGCCCGCGCCACCAGCGCCGGATCGATCCGGTCGTGCCGACCCGCCGTCAGTTCGGTCGCGAAGGCCGGGGTGAACTCGGGATGCGGCTGCATCGAGATCGCGTCCTCGCCCCAGGCCAGTCCGGCGAACGGCGTGAAGTCGCTGCGCAGCAGGACGCGGGCGTCGGCGGGCGCCTCGACCACCTGATCCTGATGCGAGGCGGGGATGGCGACCGTCGCGGCCGCCGGGGTCATCCACGGCTCGGGCGAGGCGACCTGATAGCGGTGCAGGCCGACGCCCCAGCCCTTGTCCGATTTCTCGACCCGTCCGCCAAGGGCCTGGGCCATGGCCTGATGGCCGAAGCAGACGCCGACCAGTCGGGTCCGCCCCTTCGCCGCGCGAATCCAGTCCAGCAGGTCGGCGATCCAGGCGTCGGCCTCATAGACCCCCGCCGAAGACCCCGTGATGATCGCCGCGTCGAACGCCGCCGGGTCCGGCGTCTCTCCCGACTGAACGTCGAAGGTCTCGAACGCGAAGCCGTCGCCCAGCAGGTCCCGGAACATCGCCGGATAGTCGCCGTGCGCCGACCGCAGGGCGGGCGGCGGGGCGCCGGTCTCGAGTATCGCGATGCGGGTCATTCAGGGCTCCTCGACACAAAAGATATGGGCGATGGCGCAAGACGGGGAAAGAGCAGTCGGCTATGGGCGCGCCATGACCGAACCCGCCCCCGAGCCCGTCGTCCTGATCAATGTCTATCGCTGCGAGCCGGAGCGAATGGAGACGCTGATGGAGCTGATCGGCGTCATGGTCCGCGCCCAGCGCGAGGCGGAGGGATTCATCTCGGCCACCGTGCATCGCGGCCTGAACGGCAAGGTGGCGGCGGTGCACGCCGTCTGGCGCTCGGCCGGCGACTGGAAGGCCATGGCCCGCAGCGCGGCGATCAATGCGGCGATGGAGCCGATCATGGCCATCGCTACTTTCGAACCTCACCTCTATGAGGCGGGCGAGATCATCGAATAGCGGGTCAGCCCGTCATCCAGACCTCTGACCGGGCCGTCGCGCCGCCCAGCGTCGCGGCGACCCAGCCGCAGACCTCATCCGCCGCCGCCTCGGCGCCCGGCGGCGGGTTCAGCACCACCATGGCGCAGCCGTTCATCTTCATCGGATCGGTCAGCGGTCGCAGCCGGGCCTCGGCCACCAGCATCCGCTTGATCCCCGCCTGATCGAGCCGGCGCAGGAAGCCGTCGAAGGTCTCCATGTCCTTCAGCGGGGTCCAGATGGCGACCGTCGCCCGCGGATCGGCCCGGGCGATGGCGGCGGCCGTATCGGCGGCGCGGTTGTAGTCGTCCGGCTGTTCGAACGGCGGATCGATCAGGACGAAGGCCCCCGTCGCCTCCGCCGCCCAGGTCCGCGCCTGGTCATAGCCGTCGCCGCCCTGGGCCATGGCCTGCGGGAACGCGTCCAGCGCCTCGGTCAGCAGGTCCAGCACCGGCGGATTGAGCTCAAAGCCGACATAGCGGTCCTCCTCCCCCAGTCGCCCGGCGATCAGCAGCGGCGACCCCGGATAGAAGGTCACGCCGCCCTCCGGATTCAATCGCGCCACCTCGGCCGCCAGGGCCTCGATCAGCGGCGGCCGGTCGGCGGCGGCCATCAGCCGGGCGATGCCGGCCTCGGCCTCCTTCGAGCGGGCGGCGTCGCCGGTCAGGTCGTACAGGCCGGCTCCCGCATGGGTGTCGATCACGCTGACCGGCCCTTGCACCCGCCGCCGCTCCAGCAGCCAGAGCAGCAGGGCGTGTTTGACGATGTCGGCGAAATTTCCGGCGTGAAAGCTGTGGCGATAGTTCATCGCCCTGCCCTCCCGCGACCCGGCGCGCGGGTCAAGGGGAACCGGCGGTCTCCGCGCGACGTTGGCGCTGCGCAAATCCGCAAGAGGTTGAGATGGCGACGAAACTGCCGGGCGAGCAGCGCTGATGGCCCACGGCGCCCTGGAGGTCGCCGCGCGGGCCGAGGTCCCCGACGGCCTGACGTATTGCAGCGACGAGCATCCGGGGCTGAAGCGTACCCCGTCGGGCAAGGGCTTCGCCTACCACGACGCCGAGGGGAGTCTGGTCCGCGACCCGAAGACCCTCGACCGCATCCGCGCTCTCGCCATACCGCCGGCGTGGACTGACGTCTGGATCTGCCCGCGCCCCACCGGCCACATCCAGGCCACCGGCCGCGACGTGAAGGGGCGCAAACAGTATCGCTATCACGACGGCTGGAGCCGCCACGCCTCGGAGAGCAAGTTCGAGCGCCTGCCCGCCTTCGCCCGCGCCCTGCCGAAGCTGCGCAAACGGGTCGAGGCCGATCTGAACCGGCGCGGCGTCTCGCGGGACAGGGTGCTGGCTACCGCCGTCCGGTTGCTGGAGCTCACCCTGATCCGGGTCGGCAACGCCCAGTATGCCAGACAGAACCGCTCCTACGGCTTGACCACGCTCAACAAGCGCCATCTCGACCTGACAGGAACCGCCCTGACCTTCGCCTTCCGGGGAAAGAGCGGGGTCGAGCATGAGGTCCGGGTGCGTGACCGGCGGCTGGCGACCGTGGTCCGTTCGCTGCGCGACCTGCCGGGTCAGCAGCTGTTCAAATATCGCGACGCCGACGGGACCCTGTGCGCCATCACCTCGGACGACGTGAACGCCTATATCCGCGAGGCCATGGGCGACGGCTTCTCGGCCAAGGATTTCCGCACCTGGGCCGGGACGGTGTCGGCGGCGCGGGCGCTGCGCGAGACGGAGTCCCCGACCTCGCCAACCGATGCGAAACGCAGGATCACGGTCTGCGTCAAGGCGGTCGCGGGACTGCTGGGCAACACCCCGACGGTGTGCCGGTCGTCCTATGTCCACCCGGCGGTATTCGACCTCTACCAGTCGGGCCGCCTCGGCGAGCTGCTGCCCGGCCCTGAAGCCGCAACCTTCGAACGCGCCCTGATCAAGGCCCTCAAAGGTTGACCGGCGCGCCCGGTTTGCGCCTCCGAGCTGAATCGGATGTAACTTGATCCCCGGGGAGAACGGCGGTTTACGACCGCCCTTTGTCGGAGGGATCCAAGATGTTCGTATCCAATAATTTCCTGCGCCTCGGCGCGCTGTCCGCCCTTGTCGGGATGTCGCTGGGCGTCTGGATGGGGGCCAATCAGGATTTCGTGCTGCGGCCCGTGCATGCCCACGTCAACCTGCTGGGCTTCGCCTCGATGATGCTGTTCGGCCTGTTCTACCGGGCCTTTCCGGCCGCAGGCCGGGGCTGGCTGCCGATGGCGCATTTCGGCCTGTCGGTGGTCGGCTTCCTGATCCTGATGCCGTCCCTGACCCTGATGCTGCTGGGCAAGCCCCTGTTCATGCCTGGCATGATCGCATCGGAGATCATGCTGGTGGCGTCGATGGCCCTGTTCGTGATCATCGTCTTCAAGGCGACGATGGCGAAGGACGCGGCCGCCTGATCCCTCAGGCGGTCGCCCAGTAGCCGCGACTGCGGGCGCTGACCGGCGCCTGCGTCGCCTCGACGCGCGCCATGATGAAGGCATGGAAGGCGTCCGCCTCGAGGTCGCCGACCAGCAGCCTCAGCGAGCGGATGATCCGGGTGATGCGCCGATGGTTGTGGTCGTTCGGCATCAGCCATTCGTGGGTCGTCTGATAGAAGGCGGCCATACGATCAGTGCCGGCGGCAAGGGCGATCGGCGCCAGTTCGGATACGCGGATGGCCTGGATGTCTTCCGGCGTCAGCACGGGCGACTCCGGTATGGCCGCCGAAGGCTCAGGCAGGGGAAACAGCCACTGGATGAAATCGTGAGTCCGCTCCAGGGCCACGTCGTTCATCGCGATGACGTCGAATACGGAGCGGCCGCGAGCGTCCGTGCCCTCGCCTTCCAGAAACCTGACGACGGGACGGGCGGCCATGACCGTCGCCCTCAGGCCGCCTTGTCCCAGTTGAGCACGACTTTGCCCGACTGGCCCGAACGCATGGCCTCGAAGCCTTCCTCGAACCGCTCATAGCCCATCCGGTGGGTGATCAGCGGCGTCAGGTCGAGACCGGCCTTGAGCAGGCCCAGCATCTTGCGCCAGGTGGTGAACATCTCGCGGCCGTAGACGCCCTTGATGGTCAGGGCCTTGAGGATGATGGCGCCCCAGTCGGTCTCCATCGGCTTCGACGGAATGCCCAGCATGGCCATGCCGCCGCCCATGATCAGGGTGTCGACACACTGTTTGAAGGCGATCGGCGAGCCCGACATTTCCAGCGCCACGTCGAAGCCGACCTTCAGGCCGAGCTCGTGCATGACGTCCTTCAGGTCCTCGCGGGTGGTGTTCACCGTGCGGACGCCCGGGGCGACCTTCTGGGCCAGCTCGAGGCGGAAATCGTTGATGTCGGTCAGGACCACGGTGCGCGCGCCGGCGTGGCGGGCGACCGCGGCGGCCATCATGCCGATGGGGCCGGCGCCGGTGACCAGCACGTCCTCGCCCAGCAGGTCGAACTGCTGCGCGGTGTGCACGGCGTTGCCGAACGGATCGAGGATCGAGCCGATCTCATAAGGGACGTCGTCCGGCAGTTCGATGACGTTGAAGGCCGGGGCGACGACGAATTCGGCGAAGGCGCCCTGGCGGTTGACGCCGATGCCGCGGGTGTCGGGGTCAAGGTGGAAATGGCCGGCCCGGGCCGCTTCGGAATTCAGATCGATGACGTGACCCTCGGCCGAAACGCGCTGACCGACCCGGAGGCGGCGGTCGACGTCCTTGCCGATGGCGACGATCTCCCCGGCGAACTCGTGGCCGGTGATCATCGGCACGGGCACGTTCTTCTGGCTCCACTCGTCCCAGTTCCAGATGTGGATGTCGGTGCCGCAGACGGCCGTGCGCTTGACCCGGATCAGCACGTCCTCGGGCCCGGCGACCGGGATCGGCGCGTCGATCAGCTCCAGGCCGATTTCGGGCCGGGTCTTGGCCAGGGCCTTCATCATGTCAGCCATCAGATAACTCCCAGTTCCTTGCCGGCCGTCGTGAACGCCGCGACCGTTTGATCAATCTGTTCGAAGGTGTGCGCCGCCGACATCTGGGTGCGGATGCGGGCCTGGCCGCGCGGCACCACCGGGAAGCTGAAGCCGATGACGTAGACGCCGAGTTCCAGGGCGCGGGCGGCGAAGTCCTGGGCCAGTTTGGCGTCGCCCAGCATCACCGGAATGATCGGGTGTTCGCCCGGCAGCAGGGTGAAACCGGCCTCGGTCATGGCGGCCCGATAGCGGACGGCGTTGGCGAACAGCTGTTTGCGCAGGGCGTCGCCCTCGTCGCCGTCGGCGATGCGGATGGCTTCCATGCTGGAGCCGCAAACAGCCGGCGCCAGGGCGTTGGAGAACAGATAGGGCCGGGCCCGCTGCTTCAGCAGGGACACAACCTCGGACGTCGCGCAGATGAAGCCGCCCATGGCCCCGCCCAGCGCCTTGCCGAAGGTGCCGGTCAGGAAGTCGATCTCGACCCCATGGTGTGCATAGGAGCCGCGGCCCTGCGGGCCGAGGAAGCCGGTCGCGTGGCAGTCGTCGACCATGATCAGGGCGCTGTATTTGTCGGCCAGCGCCCGGATGTCCTTCAGCTTGGCGATATAGCCGTCCATCGAGAAGGCGCCGTCGGTGGCGATGACGATCTCGCGCGCGCCGTCGGCCCGGGCCTGTTTCAGCTGGGTCTCGAGGTCGTCCATGTCCGAGTTGGCGAACCGGTAGCGTTTGGCCTTGCAGAGCCGGACCCCGTCGATGATCGAGGCGTGGTTCAGACTGTCCGAAACGATCGCGTCCTCGGCCCCGAACAGCGGCTCGAAGATGCCGCCGTTCGCATCGAAGGCCGCGGCGAACAGGATGGTGTCCTCGAAGCCAAGATAGTCGGCGACGGCCCGCTCCAGCTCCTTGTGGATCTCCAGCGTGCCGCAGATGAAGCGGACGGAGGCGGTGCCGGCCCCCCATTTCTGCTGCGCCGCGATCCCCGCCTGGGTCACCCGCTCGTCGCCGGCGAGGCCGAGGTAGTTGTTGGCGCAGAAATTGAGGACGTCGCGCCCGCCGACCCGGATCACCGGCCCCTGTCGGGAGGCGATGATCCGTTCAGGCTTGGTCAGGCCCTGGGCGTCGATATCGGCGAGTTCCGCGCGGACGCGGTCATGAAAACTGGCTGTCATGCGCGCTCCGCTACGCCGTTTCAGGCCGCGTTTGAACCCCCCGGCGTCAAGTCGTGGCGGCGGGGGCGGGTTCCGGCGCGGGCTCGGCGACCGGCCGGAACGGGCTGACCCGGATGCGGCCGCCACAGGGCGTGAAGCTCTGGGCCAGCGAGACCGGCGAGGTGTCGCCGGGGGCCGTCATGCGGATGCGGGTCGCGGACGGGCAGGTCGTTTCCCCGTTTCCTTCGTTCGGCACCACGTTCCAGGCGATGTCGAAGAAGGCCTTGGCCTGGGGCGCCAGTTCAACCGGAGTCGGGGCCTGACCCTGACGGAAATAGCTGCCCGGGGTCTGGTCGGCGCGAATCGCCGTCAGGTTCCGGCCCTGCCGGTCCTGGAGCACCACCGTCGGATAGCCGGTCAGGCTGCAGGCCTGGGCGCCGACGTTCTGGACGCCGAGGATGGAGACACGGTTCCCCGCGCCCGCGTCGCCGCCGTCGGCGGACAGTTTGAGCTGTGGCCCGCGGCACGGCGCGGCGACGGGCAGGACCCCGCCCGGCGCCGGCTGCGGTCCCGGGAGCGGACCCGGCGCCACGGGGCCGGACGAGGGTCGGCTGCACCGCTCCAGCACGGCGACGCCGACGTCCTCATTCGGGCCGAGGCGGCTGAGGGTGGCGCTCTCCGAACCCTCGCGGGTGGCGCTCCACCACTCCAGGCCTGAGCCGGCGTAGCGGGCTCCGGAGGCCGACTGGACCGTGCGCAGGGTGAAGTTCTGACCCTTGTAGGTCAGTTGGGCGGTCGCGGCATCCGGATAGGCGACCGTGACCGACTGGCCGCTTTCGCACGCATAGCTCACCGGGGGCGCAGGGGCTGTCGCGGGGGCCGGTGACAGCGTGACCGGAGCGGGCGGCGCCTCAGCTTCGGGCGAACAGGCCGCCGCGGCGAACAGGGCGAGGGCCGAGACGGAGGCGAAGACTGAGCGAATGCGGCGCATGGAGATGTCCCGTGGTGAGCAGCTTCAACGCCAGCGAACGGCAAAGGCTCCGCTTGCGCAACCCCGCCGGCTCAGGTCGCGAGAACGCGGGGCAGTTTGAAGGTCACGGTTTCACGCTCTCCCGCGTCCTCGATCACCTCAGCGTCGAACCGGGCCCGCACGGCGTCGACCAGTTCCTCGATCAGCCGCTCCGGGGCGGAGGCCCCGGCGGTGATCCCGAGCGTCGACACGCCCTCCAGCCAGGACCAGTCGACCTGGCCGGCGTCATCGACGAGCCGCGCGTCCTTGGCCCCGGCCCGCATCGCCACCTCAACCAGCCGCACAGAGTTCGAGGAGTTCTTCGATCCGACCACAAGCACCAGGTCACAGCCCTCGCCCAGCCGCTTGACCGCCTCCTGACGATTGGTGGTGGCGTAGCAGATGTCTTCCTTGTGGGGGTCCGGCAGCTCGGGGAAGCGGCGCTTCAGGGTGGCGAGCACCTCTGCCGTATCGTCGACCGAGAGCGTGGTCTGGGTCGCGTAGGCCAGCAGCGTATCGCCCGGCCGCTCGAAGGCCTCGGCGTCCCCGACCGTCTCGATCAGGCTGATGGCGCCCGCGGGCAGCTGCCCCATGGTGCCGACCACTTCCGGGTGACCGGCATGGCCGATCAGGATGATATGGCGGCCGGCGGCGTAATGGCGTTCCGCCTCGACATGGACCTTGGAGACCAGAGGGCAGGTAGCGTCGAGATACAGCATCTCGCGCGCCCGGGCGGTCGCCGGCACGGACTTGGGCACGCCATGGGCGGAAAAGACCACAGGCCGGTCGTCGGGACAGTCGTCCAGTTCCTTGACGAAGACCGCTCCCATGGACTTGAGCCGTTCGACGACATGGCGGTTGTGGACGATCTCGTGCCGCACATAGACGGGCGCGCCGTATTTCTCGATCGCCCGCTCGACGATCTGGATGGCCCGATCGACCCCGGCGCAGAACCCTCGCGGGGTGGCCAGACGGACGGTGAGAGGGAGCTTCGCGGGCGGCCCGACAGGCGCGTGGACGGTCATGGACTGAACCTAGTCGTTCGAAGGCCTCGCCGCCACCGCGCTTTAGGTTCGCGCGGGTTTGCCGCGCCTCCGTTTAGCCGCTATCAGCAACCAGCGTGCGCCCCGCGTCGGGCTGTCGCCGCACCTCCTCGTTTCCGGAAGAATATTCGATGCGTCGCGTCCTCAAGGTTTCCCTGGCCTCGGCCCTCGTCGCTGCAGCCGTGTCGGCCATGGTCCTGCCGACCGCCGCCAACGCCCAATATCCGCAAGGCCAGCAGGGCCGCCCCGGTCAGGGGACCCGTCCCGACCAGGACCCCGAGGCCGGCGAGCAAAGCGACCGCCCGCGTGCGCCGCGTATCGCGCCGCTGCGTCGCAGCGCCGCCGCGGGGCCCTGCCCCTATGTGAAGGTGCTGTACGACGCGGCCCGCTATGTCGAACTGACCGGCGACCGGGTGACCATGGCCAATGTCGGCTTCACCGGCGAAATCGAAGGTCTGGTTTCGGATTGCGCCTACCAGTCGGACCAGCCGATCACGGTTCACACCCGGATCCAGTTCAACCTCGGCCGCGGGCCGCAGGCCCAGGGCGACGGCCGCACCTACCGCTACTGGATCGCCGTGACGGAGCGGAACCGCGCCGTCCTGGCCAAGGAATATTTCGACCTGCCGGTCGATTTCGACGGGGCGAACACGGCGACCGTCACCCAGGACCAGACCATCGTGATCCCGCGCGCCGAGGCGACCACCAGCGGCGACCATTTTGAAGTCCTCGTCGGCTTCGACGTCACGCCCGCGATGGCCGAGTTCAATCGCAACGGCAACCGCTTCCGCGCCAACGCCGGGACCGGCGCCGCCCAGCCGCCGGCGCAGTAAATGACCGATCTCAGGACTGTTCTGGGCGAAGCGGTCGGAACCGCCTTCGCCGCCGAAGGCGTGGACCCCGCCCTGGCCCGGGTCACGACGTCGGACCGTCCCGACCTGGCGGACTTCCAGTCCAACGGCGCGCTCGCCGCCGCCAAGGCGCTGAAGGCCAATCCGCGCGACCTGGCGACCCGGGTCGCCGAACGCCTGAAGGATGACCCGCGCCTGGCCTCGGTCGAGGTGGCCGGTCCGGGCTTCATCAATCTGAAGCTGGCCGATGGCGCCCTGTCCGCCCGCGCCGCCGAGGTCGCAGCGGACGACGCCCACGCCGGCGCGTCCGTGGTCGATTCGCCGCGCAAGGTGGTGATCGATTTCGCCGGTCCGAACGTGGCCAAGCCGATGCATGTCGGCCATCTGCGCAGCTCGATCATCGGCGAGAGCCTGAAGCGCATCTTCCGCTTCCGGGGCGACACCGTCTGGGGCGACGCCCATTTCGGCGACTGGGGCTTCCAGATGGGCCTGTTGATCGTCGCCGTCGGCGACGAGGGCAAGGCCGACGGTTTCCTGATCGAGGGTGCAGGTCCCTTCCCCGCGGAGAGCCCTGTCTCGCTCGAGGATCTTGAGCGCCTCTATCCCGCCGCCGCCGCCATGGCCAAGGAAGACGCCGGATTCCGCGACCGCGCCCGCAAGGCGACCGCTGAACTGCAGGGCGGCCGTCCCGGCTATCGCGCCCTCTGGGCCCATTTCGTTGCGGTCAGCCGCACGGCGCTGGAGCGCGAGTTCGGCGCCCTGGGCGTGACCTTCGACCTGTGGAACGGCGAGAGCGACGCCGACCCGGTGATGGCCGAGATGATCGCCCATCTGGAAGCCACCGGACTGCTGGTCGAGGACGACGGCGCCCGGGTGGTCCACGTCGCCCGTCCCGGCGAGACGCGAAAGAAAAAGCTGGCCGACGGCTCGGTGATCGAGGCCCCCAGCCCGCCGCCGCTGCTGGTCATCTCGTCGGAAGGCTCGGCCATGTACGGCACGACCGACCTCGCCACGATCCTGGACCGCCGCAAGGCCATCGACCCCGACCTGATCCTCTATGTCGTCGACGAGCGGCAGGCCGAGCATTTCGAACAGGTGTTCCGCGCCGCCTACCTGGCCGGCTACGCCGCTGAGGGCTCGCTGGACCACCTCGGCTTCGGCACCATGAACGGCCCCGACGGCAAGCCCTTCAAGACCCGCGCGGGCGGTGTCCTGAAGCTGCACGACCTGATCACCATGGCCGTCGACAAGGCGCGCGAGCGGCTGCACGAGGCCAAGCTGGGCGACGATCTGCCCGAGGCCGAGTTCGAGGCCATCGCCCACAAGGTGGCGGTCGCGGCGCTGAAATTCGCCGACCTGTCGAACAGCCGGACCACCAGCTACGTCTTCGACCTCGACCGCTTCATGAGCTTCGAGGGCAAGACCGGGCCGTACCTGCTGTACCAGGCCGTCCGCATCAAATCCCTGCTGCGCAAGGGCGCGGACCAGGGCGCGACGCCCGGCCCCATCGTCATCGCCGAGCCCGCCGAACGCGATCTGGCCTTGACGCTCGACGCTTTCTCCCAGGCCGTGACCGAGGCCTATGACAAGCGGATGCCGCACGTGATCGCGGAGCATGCCTACCGCCTGGCCCAGGGCTTCTCGAAATTCTACGCCGCCTGCCCGGTCCTGATCGCCCCTGACGCGGCGACCAGGGGTTCGCGCCTGACCCTGTCGAAGGCTGCGCTGGATCAGCTGGAAACCGCCCTGACCCTGCTCGGCATCGACACGCCGGAGCGGATGTAGGCTAGACTGGGTCACCCCCGAAAGGAGCCCGTCCATGTCGCTCGACGCCTATATCGCAGGCCTGCCCAAGGCGGAGCTGCACCTGCATATCGAGGGCAGCCTCGAGCCCGAGCTGATGTTCGAACTGGCGCAGCGGAACGGGGTGGCCATCCCCTTCGACAGCGTCGAGGCGGTGCGCGCGGCCTACGATTTTTCCAACCTGCAGGACTTCCTCGACATCTATTATGCGGGGGCGAACGTCTTGCTGACCCGCCGTGACTTCGAGGACCTGGCCTTCGCCTATTTCCAGCGCGCCGCCGCGGACAACGTCCGCCACGCCGAGATCTTCTTCGACCCCCAGACCCATACCGACCGCGGCGTGCCGTTCGAGGTCGTGGTCGAGGGGCTGGTCGCCGGCATGGAGCGGGCCAGGACGGAACTGGGCGTGACCTCGGGCCTGATCCTGAGCTTCCTGCGCCACCTCAGCGAGGCGGAAGCGTTCGCCACGCTGGAGGCGGCCACGCCGTACCTGCACCATTTCGTCGGCGTCGGACTGGATTCGTCGGAGGTCGGCCACCCGCCGTCGAAATTCGAGCGGGTCTTCGCCGCCGCCGGCGAACTGGGCCTGAAACTCTGCGCCCACGCCGGCGAGGAGGGCCCGCCGGCCTATGTGCGCGAGGCGCTGGACCTTCTGCACATCGACCGGATGGATCATGGCAACCGGTCCATGGAGGACGAGACCCTGATCGAAAGGCTCGCGGCCTCCCAGATGACCCTGACTGTCTGCCCCCTGTCGAACCTCAAGCTCTGCGTGGTGAAGGATCTGAAGGACCATCCCGTGCCCGAGATGATGCGCCGCGGCCTGCACGTCACCCTGAACTCGGACGATCCGGCCTATTTCGGCGGCTATGTGAACGAGAACTACCGCCAGCTGGCCCAGGCCGTCGGGCTGAGCCGCGAACAGGTCACGCAGCTGGCCGTCAACAGCTTCGAAGGCAGCTTCCTCGACGACGCGGACAAGGTCGTCCGCATCGCCGAGGTGAAAGCCTACGCCGCCGCCTAGATCGGCAGGATCGCCGTTCCGAACGCGCGCTTCAGTTCGTGGGCGGCGAAGGTCTGGGCCACGATGGCGTCCGGCAGGACGGTGGCCATGCCGAAGAACTCGTGCGTCGAGCCGTGGAAGGTCTTGTGCCGGACATCCACCCCGGCCTGCTCCAGCCGTTCGGCCAGCAGTTCGCCTTCCGTGCGCAGGGGATCAATCTCGGCGCAGATGACGGTCGTGGACGGCAGGTTCGACAGATCCGCCGCGCCGACGACGTCGACCCGCGGGTCAGCCGTCTCGCTGACGTCGCTGAAGGTGTGTTTGACGAACCATTCGATCATCGCCTTGTTCAGCGGCCTGGCCGTCGCATTCTCGCGGTAGCTTTCGTTGTCCAGGTCCTTGCCGACCAGCGGATAGACCAGCACCTGATGCAGCGGGGCGCGCAGGCCCTGGTCGCGGGCGGCGATGGACACGTTGATGGCCAGGTTCCCGCCCGCGCTCTCGCCCATCACCGCGATCTTCTCGGGGTCGCCGTGGAAGCTCTGCGCGTTGTCGAGCACCCATTTGTAGGCCGCGATCGCGTCCTCGTGGGCCGCGGGGAATTTGTTTTCGGGCGCCTGGCGATAGTGGCAACTGACCACGATGACGTCGGCCATCTTCGACACGCCACGCGGGCCGCCGTCATAGACGTCTAGGTCCGCAATGACGAAGCCGCCGCCGTGGAAATAGACGACGACCGGATGAAGCCGGTCTTCCGAATGCTCATGCGGCTTGAAGATCCGGGCCTGGATCGCACCCGCCGGGCCGGGGATGACGATGTCGGTGGTCTTGACCCCGAGTTCGGCGTTCGGGTCGCCGCCGGCCTTCACAACCAGCGCCTTGACCGCATCCGTGGGCGTGGGCTGGCGACGGGCTTCCTCGGGACTCAGCGATTCAATCGGCTTGCCGCCGAGGGAGGCCAGTTCGTCGAGCACCGCCTGCATGGGCTGGTCGGGCCTGGCCGGCTGGTCGCGCGGCGCGTCGTCCTTGCCGAGGATTTTGTCGAGGATGGACATGGGAGAAGGTCTTTCTTGAAGGGGCAGGGCTGACAACCTGCACTGGCAAACCCGCCCCGCTGACGGCAGTTCCGTTTGGCTCTGCTTGACTTCGCGCCAGAGTCGGGGCCTAGGTCCGATCGCTCTCGCGGGAGAGATCGGAGCCCTTTCGGGGGGTCCGGAGCCGAAGGCGCAACCGCCCCGGAAACGCTCAGGCAAACGGACCGCGAGGACATACGGACGCTGGAAAGTCGCCCCCCGTTCGCGGGTTCCATGGGCGCGCCGACGGAGCAAGCGGGAAACCGCGGAATCTCTCAGGCTTCAGGACAGCGGGGGCGCGAGGACGGCGGAGCTTTCCGCCCCAGTACGCGACTCTGAAGGCCTGACATGACCGACGAAATCCTCAAGACCACGCCCCTCAACGCCGCGCACCGCGCCCTCGGAGCCCGGATGGTCGGCTTCGGCGGCTATGACATGCCGGTGCAGTACGAGGGCGTGCTGGCCGAGCACCGCTGGACCCGCGAACACGCCGGCCTGTTCGACGTCTCGCACATGGGCCAGTGCAAGATCACCGGCGAGGACGCCACGGCACAGTTCGAGCGTTTCGTCCCAGGCGACTATGCGATCCTCAAGGCGGGCCGCCAGAAATACAGCCTGCTGCTGAACGCCGAGGGCGGGATCATGGACGACCTGATGGCCGGCCGCCCCGACCACGACGGCCTCTATGTGGTGGTCAACGCCGGCAACAAGGACGCCGACTTCGCCTTCCTGGAGGCCAACCTGTCCGGCGACGCGAAGCTGAAGGTGCTGGCCGACCGCGCCCTGATCGCCATCCAGGGGCCAGAGGCCGCCGAGGTCATGGCCGCGCATGAGCCGCTGCTGGCCGAGATGGGCTTCATGGACTGCGCCCGGCTGATGCTGTTCGGCTGCGACTGTTTCATCTCCCGCTCGGGCTATACCGGCGAGGACGGCTACGAGATTTCCGTGCCCGCCGACCAGGCCGAGCGCGTCTGGACCACCATCCTGAAGGACGCCCGCGTCAAGCCGATCGGCCTCGGCGCCCGCGACAGCCTGCGGCTCGAAGCCGGCCTGCCGCTGCACGGCCACGACATCGACCCCTCGACCAGCCCGGTCGAAGGCGCCCTGACCTTTGCCCTGTCGAAGTCGCGCAAGGAACGCGCCGACTTCAACGGCGCCGCCCGCATCCTGAAGGAACTGGCCGACGGTCCAAGCCGCGTCCGCGTCGGCCTGAGCGTCAAGGAAGGCGCACCGGCCCGTGAAGGCGCCGAGATCGCCGACATGGACGGGAACGTCATCGGCAATGTGACCTCAGGCGGCCCCTCACCGACGCTGGGCCGCAACATCGCCATGGGCTATGTCCCCCCGAAGTTCGCCGAACTGGGCACGGAACTGAAGGTCATCGTGCGCGGCAAACCTGCCGCCGCCGAGGTCGTCGCCATGCCCTTCGTCGCCCAACGCTACTATCGCAAACCGAAAGCCTGAGGATCGGACCGATGCATTTCTCCAAGGATCACGAGTGGGTTCGCTTCGACGGCGACGTCGCCACCGTCGGCATCACCAAATACGCCGCAGACGCCCTGGGCGACGTGGTGTTTGTCGAGACGCCCGACGTCGGCAAGACGGTCTCCAAGGGTGACGGGTTCGCCGTCGTCGAGAGCGTCAAGGCGGCCTCGGACGTCTATGCCCCGGTCTCGGGTGAAGTGATCGAGGGCAACGCCGCCCTCGCCTCCGCCCCGGAAACCGTCAACGCCGACCCCGAAGGCGAAGGCTGGTTCGCCAAGATCAAGGTGTCGGACGCCTCGACCGACGGCTTGATGGACCGCGCCGCCTACGACGCCTTCCTCGCCACGCTCTAAGCCCTTCCCTCCCGCACGGATCTCCCCGCCATGCGCTACCTGCCGCTGACGCCCGACGACCGCTCCGCCATGCTGGCGGCCATCGGGGCCAAATCCATCGATGATCTGTTCGTGGACGTGCCGAAGGCGGCGCACCGCGACGGCTTTGTCGACCTGCCGCGCGTGGCGGGCGAGCTGGAAGTCGAGCGGGCGCTGGGGGCCATGGCGGCGAAGAACGCCGCGGCGGGGTCCGTTCCGTTCTTCTGCGGGGCGGGCGCCTACAAGCACCACGTGCCGGCGACGGTGGACCATGTGATCCAGCGGTCGGAATTCCTGACCAGCTACACGCCCTATCAGCCGGAAATCGCCCAGGGCACACTGCAGTATCTGTACGAGTTCCAGACCCAGGTCGCGAACCTGACCGGCATGCCGGTGGCCAACGCCAGCCTCTATGACGGCTCGACCGCCATGGCCGAGGGCGTGCTGATGGCCACCCGCGTGACCCGCCGCAACAAGGCGGTGATCTCGGGCGGGGTGCATCCGCACTATGTCCGGGCGACCGAGACCGTGGTCCACGCCGTCGGCGTCGAGACTGAAGTCCTTCCCGCCGCCGTCGACGCCGAGGCGGATGTCATCGCGCAGATCGGTCCCGACACCGCCTGCGTCGTCGTCCAGACCCCGAACGTGTTCGGCACCGCCACCGACGTCTCCAGGATCGCCGAGGCCGCCCACGCCGCCGGGGCCCTGCTGATCGTCGTGGTCACCGAGGCCGTTTCGATGGGCCTGCTGAAGTCGCCGGGCGAGATGGGGGCCGACATCGTCGCCGCCGAAGGCCAGTCGATCGGCAACGCCCTGAATTTCGGCGGCCCTTACGTCGGCCTGTTCGCCTGCCGCGAAAAGCTGGTCCGCCAGATGCCGGGTCGCCTGACCGGCGAGACGGTCGACGCTGACGGCAAGCGCGGCTTCGTCCTGACCCTGTCGACCCGCGAGCAGCACATTCGCCGCGACAAGGCGACGTCGAACATCTGCACCAACTCGGGCCTGTGCACCCTGGCCTTCACCATCCACATGAGCCTGCTGGGCGAGACGGGGCTGCGCAAGATGGCCCTGCTGAACCACGAGAAGGCGCTGGCGACCCGCGATGCGCTGGCGGCCATCCCGGGCGTCGAGGTTCTAACCCCGCGCTTCTTCAACGAGTTCGCCGTGCGTCTGCCGAAGCCGGCCGCCGAGGTGGTCGAGCAACTGGCCCAGCACCGCATTCTGGCGGGCGTGCCCTACAGCCGCCTCGCCCCCGACGCCGGCATGGACAACGTCCTGCTGGTCGCGGCGACCGAGATGACCATGGACGGCGACATCAAAATCCTGGCGAGCGCGCTCGCCAAGGTCTGCGCGTAAGGAGTCGGGACCATGAGCACCATGAACACCGTCGGCCGTCCGACCACCCCGAACCGCGTCGAGACCAAGCCCGCCACCCTGACCGGCGCGCGCGGCCTGCTGCAGGACGAGCATCTGATCTTCGAGAGCGACGGCTGGGGCAAGACCGGCGTCGACCTGCCGGAGCCGCAGATCGACGGGTCCGACCTCGGCGACCTCGTCCGCAAGGATCCGATCGGCCTGCCGGGGCTCTCCGAGCCCGAGACGATGCGCCACTATGTGCGGCTGTCGCAGAAGAACCACGCCATCGACCTGGCCATCTATCCGCTCGGCTCGTGCACGATGAAGCACAATCCGCGCCTCAACGAGAAAATGGCGCGCCTGCCCGGCTTCTCGGACATCCACCCGCTGCAGCCGACCTCGACGGTGCAGGGCGCGCTGGAGCTGATGGATACCCTGGCGCACTGGCTGAAGACGCTGACCGGCATGCCCGCTGTGGCCCTGTCGCCCAAGGCCGGCGCCCATGGCGAGCTGTGCGGCCTGATGGCCATCCGCGCCGCCCATGAGGCCTCGGGCCAGCATGAGAAGCGCCGCAAGGTGCTGGTGCCGACCTCGGCCCACGGCACCAATCCCGCCACCGCCGCCTTCGTCGGCTACACCGTCGTGGAAGTGGCCCAGACCGATGACGGCCGCGTCGACGTTTCCGATCTGGCGTCCAAACTGGGCGATGACGTCGCCGCCATCATGGTGACAAATCCGAACACCTGCGGCCTGTTCGAGCGCGACATCCTCGAGATCAGCCGCCTGACCCATGAGGCCGGCGCCTATTTCTACTGCGACGGCGCCAACTTCAACGCCATCGTCGGCCGGGTCCGGCCCGGCGATCTCGGCGTCGACGCCATGCACATCAACCTGCACAAGACCTTCTCGACGCCCCACGGCGGCGGCGGTCCGGGTGCGGGTCCGGTGGTGCTGTCGGAGGCGCTGGCCCCCTTCGCCCCGGCCCCCTGGGTCGTGCATGACGCCGACGGCTATCGCCTGATCGAGCGCGAGGAAGACGAGGCCGCCCAGGCCTTCGGCCGCCTCTGCGCCTTCCAGGGCCAGATGGGCATGTACACCCGCGCCCTCAGCTACATGATGAGCCACGGCTCGGACGGCCTTCGTCAGGTCGCCGAGGACGCGGTGCTGAACGCCAACTACATCAAGGCCCGGCTGTCGGACTTGATGAGCCCCGCCTTCCCGGACGGGCCGTGCATGCACGAGGCCCTGTTCGACGACGAATGGCTGAAGGGCACGGAAGTCACGACGCTCGACTTCGCCAAGGCGATGATCGACGAGGGCTTCCACCCGATGACCATGTATTTCCCGCTGGTCGTCCACGGGGCGATGCTGATCGAGCCGACCGAGACGGAGTCGAAGCAGGAACTGGACCGCTTCATCCACGCCATGCGGGCGCTGGCCGAGGCGGCGAAGGCTGGCGACGTCGACCGGTTCAAGGGCGCCCCCTTCCATGCGCCGATGAAGCGGCTGGACGAGACCCGCGCCGCCCGTTCGCCGGTGCTGCGCTGGACCGCTCCGGAAGGGTCGAATATCGCCGCGGAATAGGCGGGGTATCTTGCGCCGGACGGGTCGGACGCCGACCTGTCCGGCATGACCTCTTTCACGTTCAGCGACATCCCCGACCAGAGCGGCAAACTGGCAATTGTGACCGGGGCCAACAGCGGCACCGGCTTCGAGACCGCCAAGGCGCTGGCCGCCCGAGGGGCCGAGGTCATCCTCGCCACCCGCAGCGCCGACCGCGCCGGGGCGGCGATCGTCGCGATCCGGCGCGCCTTGCCGCAGGCCCGGCTGCGTTTCGAACCGCTCGACCTGGCGTCCCAAGCCTCGGTTGCAGCGTTCGCCGATCGTCTGCTAACCGAAGGACGACCCATCGACATTCTGGTCAACAATGCCGGCGTGATGGCCCTGCCCCGGCGGACGGTCACCGCGGATGGGTTCGAGACCCAACTGGCGACCAACTATCTCGGCCATTTCGCCCTGACGGCGCGATTGCTGCCCCTGTTGCGGCGCGGTCAGGCCCGGGTGGTCCAGTTGTCCAGCATCGTGCACAGGCACGGTCGGATCCAGCTCGACGACCTGCAGTTCGAGACGGCCTACACGGCCTGGCCCGCCTATGCGCAGTCCAAGCTGGCCATGCTGATGTTTGCGCTGGAATTGGACCGCCGGAATCGCGCGAACGGCTGGGGTCTGACCAGTGTGGCGGCCCATCCGGGCTATGCGCGAACCGGCCTGATCGCCAGTGGCCCCATGAGCCGGTCCGTCGTCGCGAGGACGGTTCTGAAGTCCCTGTACCGGCCCTTTGTCGAGCCGTTCTTCAGCCACTCCGCCGCCGACGGCGCCTTGCCGATCCTGATGGCGGCGACGGCAGCGAACGTGGCGGGCGGCGCCTATTTCGGACCCCGGGACCTGCGGGAGATGAAGGGCCCGCCCGGACCCGGCAAAATCGAGGCCCAGGCGCTGGACCCCGTGGTTGCGGCGAGTCTGTGGGCGGCGTCGGAGGCCCTGACCGGGGTCACATTTGCCGCCTGACAGTGCGCACGGCAATGTGAACGCCGTTCCGCCAGACGGGCGTATGCTCCTCCCTGCGTAGTCTGAGCCACAACAAGCGTTGGGAGGCGCTGCGGTCATGATGTCACGCGTACAAAAAGGTCTGGTCGCCGGGTTCGCGGCCACGGCCGTCGTCTCGATTATTGAGGCGATCAATATGTCGGTCGGCCACTGGGCCGTCGCTTTTCCCCAGCTTCTCGCGGTGATCCTGCAAAATCCGGAGCAGTCGCCGATCGGATGGGTCGCTCATATTGTGGCCGGGGTGGCCCTCGGCGCGGCGTTCGGCGTCCTCTGCCCGCGGCTGCCGACGGATACCCCCGAATCGAAGGGCATCCTGTTCGCCGTCGGCGCCTTCATCCTGATGGGGCTGGTCATCGCACCCATCGGCGGCGCGGGCATGTTCTTCATGCGGGCCGGCTTCGGCACCCTCGCCTGGATGGTCGCCAGCCATGCGATCTTCGGCATTGTGCTGGGCAGCGTCTACGGAAGGCTGGTCGAGCGCGAGAAGCGTGCGCGGGTCCCGGTCGGCGGCGCCCCGGCGCACTGAATTGTTGGGCCGCGGTCACAAGGCTCCGCCTTGTCGACCCGACGCGGCCTAGCGCTTCGCGCGGCGCTCAAGCAGCGAGCGACCGCGTCGCGAGCGTTAGCGCCCCAACTTAATTGAGCCGCGTGCTGATCTGGCCGATGGCGGCGTCGAGCAGGGGGTCGGTCTTCTGGCCGGCCAGGCGGGCGGCGAGGATCTGTTCGGCGGCGCGGGCGGCGAGGTCGGCGGCGGCCGTCTTCACCTCGGCTGTGGCCTGGGCCTCGGCCTGGGCGATGCGGCGCTCGGCGAGGGCCTGACGGCGGGCCAGGGTCTCTTCCAGCTTGGCCTTGGCCTCGACTTCCATCAGGCGGGCGTCGGCTTCGGCGGCGGCGAGCATTTCAGCGGCCTGGGCTTCGGCCTCGGCCTTTTCGGCGCGGATCTGGGTCAGCATGGCTTCGGCCTCGGCGCGCAGACGGGCGGCCTCGTCGAGCTCGGACTGGATCCTGGCGGCCTTGGCGTCGAGTTGTCCGGCGATCAGCCTGGGCACGCCGACGAAGACGCACAGGCCCAGGAACAGGAACAGACCGGCGGCGACCCAGAGTTCCGGGTTGGCCAGGTCGTAGAGATGCGGGTTGAAGAATTCCATCAGGCGGCGCCCTTCACGGCGGCAGCGGCTTCGGCGGCGGTCGGCGCCTTGCCGGTGAGACGTTCGACGATGGCGGCGGCGGTATCCGACGCGATCGAGGCGACATTGGTCATGGCGGCGTCACGGGTCTTGCCGATGGCGGTCTCGGCCTCGGCGATGCGGGCGTTGACGACGGCTTCTTCCTCGGCGGCGCGGGCGTTGGCGGCGTCGGTGACGCGCGCCTTGGCGGCGGCGGCCGTGGCCCGGGACGCGGCGCGGGCGGCCTCGACCTCGGCCTTGGCGGCCGCGGCCTGACCTGCGGCTTCAGCCTGGACCTGACGGGCGGTCTGGACGGCGTCCGCGATGGTGGCGGCGCGCTGGTCGATGACGCCGCGCAGGCGCGGCACGAAGACCTTGGCCATCAGCCAGTACAGGAGGGCGAACAGGAAGATCAGATAGACGATCTGACCGAACCAGTGCTGGAACTCGAACTGCGGCAGGCCGCCCCCGCCTTCGCCGTGCGCGGCTTCGGTCGAGGCGTGCGTGTCCGCGACGGCGACCGAAGGCGGCGCGTCGTGAGTCACTGCGGGTTGAGCGGATACGGTCATCTGTCGCCTGATGCTGGAGCGGTCGATACGTCAGTCAGAAACGAGGCGGCGACCCGGCCGGAACCGGGCCGCCCCATCGATCAGAAGGACGAAATCAGCTCGCCGACGTCCAGAGCAGGATGCCGATGACGAACGACAGGATGCCCAGGGCTTCGGCCAGGGCCGCGCCGACGAACAGGTTGCCGATTTGCGAGCCGGCGGCCGACGGGTTGCGCAGGGCGCCCGAGAGGAAGTTGCCGAAGATGTTGCCCACGCCGATGCCGGCGCCGATCATGCCGGTCATGGCCAGGCCGGCGCCGATGGCGTTGCCGGCCGAGACGATGGCGGCGGCGTTGGCGGCGGCGATTTGCGGATCAACCATGGTGTTCAGTCCTGTGAGAGTTGGTTGGTTGGAGAAGAAGGGGGTTGGTTAGTGATGGTCGCCCAGATTGACCACGTCGTTCAGGTAGACGCAGGTCAGGACGGCGAAGACGAAGGCCTGGAGGAAGGCCACGAGGAACTCCAGCGCGGTCAGGGCGGTGACCAGGCTGAGCGACAGGGCGGCGCCCGGGAGGCCGAGGTAGCCCCAGCCGCCGGCGGCGGCCATGGCGCCCAGCGACACGACGAAGCCGGCGAAGACCTTCAGGGCGACGTGGCCGCCCATCATGTTGCCGAACAGACGAAGGGTGAGGGTCAGGGGGCGCAGCAGGAAGGAGAAGAACTCGATCAGGCCGACCACCGGGCGCATCAGCAGCGGCGCGCCGGTCGGCCAGAACAGGCCGAGGAATTTGAAGCCGTTCTTCCAGATGCCGACCACGACGACCAGGGCGAAGGTGATGACGCCGAAGGTGGCGGTCACGGCCAGCTGGGAGGTCGCGGTGAAGCTGAGGAACAGGCCCAGCAGGTTCATGGCCAGAACGAAGGTGAAGACGGTGAAGACGAACGGGAAATATTTCTTGCCGTCGTGGCCGATGATCGACTCGGCGATGCCGTCGATCATTCCGAACAGGGTCTCGCCCGCGGCCTGACCGCGGCCCGGAACGACCTTGGCGCCCGAGGTCACCAGCTGGAAGAAGCCGACGACCAGCAGGAAGGCGATGGTCATCGCCAGGTGCGAGTTGGTGAAGGCCAGGTGCACCGTCCCGACGACGGGCAGAGTCACTTCGCCGAAGTCGAGACCCGGAAGCGGGGTAACCTGGAACTGGTGTAGCGGATCGGCCATCGGGCGATCAGACTCCCTGGTCTTCGTCGTCGTCGAAGGGAACCGACTCCGGCTCCCCATACTGTTTGGCTTCGGCCATCAGACGTTGCGCCGTGCGCCACGCCATCCACACCGAAACGGCGAAGCCCAGAAGGACGCCGCCGATAATTCCCCAAGGCGTCGTGCCGGCGAACCGGTCGATGCCGAACCCGATCGCCAGACCGACGAAGACGCCGCCGAACAGGTCAGCGAGAATCTTCCAGGCCTGTCCCGCCGCCGCCTGTCCCGCCGCCTCGTGAGAGATCTGACGGGCGGTGCGCGCCTCCAGATCGGATGCGCTGGTGTTGAGGCGTTTGATCGCCTCTTCGCGCGATTCCGGAGGAAGGGACATAGGGGCCTCAGCGCCTCTCCGCTGACGTCGAAAGACGGGCGTCGAGGAGGGTCTGAATTCGGCGCGGAACCTATAGGGGCGACCCCCGCAGGTCAAGGCGGTGCGACATTCTGTTAAGGCGTTGTATCGGCTGGAAAATCCGAACGACCCTAACCGCCGGGAACGACCAGCGCCGATGGCGGGGCGGCGGGGGCCGTCGCAGCGGGAGCTACGGCGGGCGGGTTCATGCAGTCCCGCCCGGCATACAGGCCATTGAGGTAGTACCAGCGGTGTTCGATCGCGGCGGCCTCGGCTTCCTTGCGATCGCGTTCGGGGGCGGTCAGGGCGTCGCTTCCCGCCATGACCAGGCCGGCGCCGGGAATCACCATGGAGGCGCCGGCGCGGGCGACGCCGCCCAGACGACCGAAGAGTCCGCCCCCGGGCTCGGCGCCCATGGTCTCGCTGAGCCGGGCGGCTTCATCCGCCATGGCGGCGCAAGTCAGGGACGTGTCGCTGGCCCGGAAGACCTCCATCGGTCCTGCCGGATCCGCCGCGGGCGCGTCCTGGGCGAAGGCGGATGGGGCGGCGCACAGCCCCAGTGCGACTGCGACGGCGATGGCGGTCTTCATGACGATCTCCCGGCAGCCCGAGGAGACAACGGAGGGCGGCGCCCGAGGTTGCGTCCGGCCCCCGGTGCGGCCTGCTGGAGGGGCGAGAAGACACGCCTGCCGCCGGAAAAATGTCGGCACCGTTCAGAATGCCCGGCCCCGGGCGCGGTGCGGCACCAAGCCGGCCCTGAGGCGGGTCCGGCGGTGGGTGGTTGATTGTCAAAGACCCCGTCCCGTGGAGACAGGACCATCAACCACATGCCTGCGTCAAAAGCGGACGTGCCCGGTCGGATGACACCCGGACGGGGTCAGCACCGGGGTTGAAAGGGCTCGATCAGGGTCGCGGAGGGGCGAGAAGACACGGGGCGGGAAGACACTGTTTCAGGCCCTGATTCAGGCCCGGACCGCGCGCGTCGCCTCCACGCCCAGCGCCTGCAGGGCCGAAGCGGCGATGTGCTCGGCGTTGAGGCCGGCGGTGGCGTACATGGCGGCGGGATTGTCCTGGTCCTGGAAGACGTCGGGCAGGCACAGGGTGCGGATCTTCAGACCCGCGTCGAGCGCGCCCTTGTCGGACAGGAGCTGGAGCACGAAGGCGCCGAAGCCGCCCATGGCCCCCTCCTCGACCGTGATCAGGCATTCATGCTCGCGGGCGAGGCGCAGGATCAGGTCGGTGTCCAGCGGCTTGGCGAAGCGGGCGTCGGCGACCGTGGCCGAGACGCCGCGGGCGGCCAGGGCGTCGGCGGCCTTGAGCGATTCCTGCAGGCGGGTGCCGAGCGAGAGGATGGCGACGGTCGTGCCTTCGCGGACGATGCGGCCCTTGCCGATCTCCAGCGGGGCGGCGAGTTCGGGGATCTCGACCCCGACGCCGTCGCCGCGCGGATAGCGGAAGGCGGACGGGCGGTCGTCGATCTCGAGGCTGGTGGCGATCATGGCCGCGAGGTCGGCCTCGTCGGCGGCGGCCATCAGCACCATGCCCGGCAGGGCGCCCATGAAGCCGATGTCGAAGGAACCGGCATGGGTGCAGCCGTCGGCCCCGACCAGACCGGCGCGGTCCATGGCGAAGCGCACCGGCAGGGACTGGATGGCCACGTCGTGGACGACCTGGTCGTAGCCGCGCTGGAGGAAGGTCGAATAGATGGCGCAGACCGGCTTCATCCCGTCGGCGGCGAGGCCGGCGGCGAAGGTGACGGCGTGCTGTTCGGCGATGCCGACGTCATAGGTCCGCTGGGGGAAGGCCTGGCCGAACAGGTCCAGTCCGGTGCCCGAGGGCATGGCGGCGGTGATGGCCACAATGGTCGGATCGAGATGCGCCCGCTTGATCAGCTCGGTCCCGAAGACCTTGGTGTAACTGGGGGCGTTGGAGGCGGCCTTGGCCTGCTTGCCCGAGATCACGTCGAATTTGGCGACGGCGTGCAGCTTGTCGGCGCTGGATTCGGCGGGGGCGTAACCCTTGCCCTTCTGCGTCACGACATGGACGATCACGGGACGGTCGGTGATGGCGGCGGCGTTTTTCAGGATCGGGACGAGGTTGTCCATGTCGTGCCCGTCGACCGGCCCGACATAGTAGAAGCCCAGCTCCTCGAAGAAGGTCCCGCCGACGATCATGCCGCGGGCGTATTCCTCTGCCTTGCGGGCGACGTTGCGGAACGGGCGCGGCAGGTGATCGGCGACCGATTTCCCGAAGCGGCGGAAATTCTGGTAGGCGCCGCCCGAGACCTGTTTGGCCAGATAGGCGCTCATCCCGCCGACGGGCGGGGCGATCGACATGTCGTTGTCGTTGAGAATGACGACGAGTTGTTTGGTCGTCTCGGCGGCGTTGTTCATGGCCTCATAGGCCATGCCGGCGGACATGGAGCCGTCGCCGATGACCGCCACGACCTTGTTCGATCCGCCCTTCTGGTCGCGGGCGGCGCAGAAGCCGAGGGCGGCGCTGATCGAGGTCGAGGCGTGGGCCGCGCCGAAGGGATCGTATTCGCTCTCGCTGCGCTTGGTGAAGCCGCTGAGGCCGCCCGGCTGGCGCAGGGTGCGGATGCGGTCGCGGCGCCCGGTCAGGATCTTGTGCGGATAGCACTGGTGGCCGACGTCCCAGATCAGGATGTCGTCCGGCGTGTCGAACACATGGTGCAGGGCGACGGTCAGCTCGACCACGCCGAGGCCGGCGCCGAGGTGGCCGCCGGTGACCGAGACCGCATCGATGGTCTCGGCCCGCAGTTCATCGGCCAGCTGGCGGAGCTGGGGGAGATCGAAATGGCGGGTGTCGGCGGGGAGCTGAACCTGGTCGAGAAGCGGGGTGTCGGGCATGAAACTCACGTATTCCTTATGAGCCTCCTCAACCCGTCATCCTCGGGCTTGACCCGGGGATCAGACGTTCCGGCGCTCAGTGGTCGAAGACTATCGCAGTCAGAGAAGGCTTTGGATACCGGGCTGTTCCCAACCTCTGATCCTCGGGTCAAGCCCGAGGATGACGGCCAGGGGCGTCAGGAGCGGCGGTGCAGGACGTAGTCCACACTGGCCTTGAGGATGTCCGCGTCGGGACCGAAGACGTCGAGGTGGCCCCGGGCCTGATCGGCCAGGTGCGCGACCCTGTGCCGCGCCTGGTCAACGCCCAGAAGGGTGACGAAATTGGTCTTGCCGCGGGCGGCGTCCTTGTTGGCCGCCTTGCCGAGGATGTCCTCGTCGCCCTCGACGTCCAGCAGGTCGTCGACGATCTGGTAGGCCAGGCCGATGTCGTGGGCGAAGCTGGTCAGGGCCTGACGGTGGACCTCTCGGGCCCCGGCGATGATCAGGGGAATCTCGAAGGCGTAGGTGAACAGGGCGCCGGTCTTGAGCCGCTGCATGCGGGCGACGCCGCCGAGATCGTCGCGGACGCCGAGCAGGTCGATCATCTGGCCGCCGGCCATGCCGCGCGCACCGCTGGCCAGCGACAGCCGCGCCGCCAGTTCGCAGCGCACGGCGGGATCGTCGTGCGTGTCCTCGTGCAGCAGGATGTCGAAGGCGGCGGTCTGGAGCGCGTCTCCGGCGAGGACGGCGGTGGCCTCGTCATAGGCCTTGTGCACCGTGGGTCGGCCGCGGCGGACGTCGTCGTCGTCCATACAGGGCAGGTCGTCGTGGACCAGGCTGTAGGCGTGGACGCATTCGAGGGCGCAGGCGGCGCGCAGCACCGGTCGTTCCTCGATGTCGAACAGATTGGCCGCCTCAAGGGCGAAGAAGGGCCGCAGGCGCTTGCCCGGGCCGAGCGCCGCATAGCGCATGGCCTCGGTGAGGCGTGATTCAGGGCCGTCGGCGCGCGGCAGCAGCTCGTCGAGGGCGACGGTGACCAGATCAGC
>CAYNNT010000007.1:0-47921 GCA_964398675.1 uncultured Brevundimonas sp. | reverse complement strand
CAGCCGACCGCCCTCAATCACGGCGACGTCCAGGCCCTGCATCGAGCGGTCGGTTTCCGGGACGCGGGCGTCTATCGCCAGGTCGGATGGAAGTTCGAACGGTGGCTGGATGTCACCCTGATGCAGCTGGACCTCGATCCCGATGGCGCGCCGCCGGCGTCGCCCGGGCTGGACCTGACGGGCGGCCTCGCTTGACACGCCGTTGCAACGGGCGTGGATGACCCTCGTGCGAAGCCTGAATGTCATCCTGATGCTGCTGGGCGCCCTTTCGGTGCTCCTGCTGGGCGTCGCGCCCGCCGCCGCCAGGACGGCCGAAGTCCCGCCCTGTCATCAAACGTCCACCCACGGCCCGGCGCAGCATGAGGCGCCCGCCCCTTCCGGCAAGGCCATGGCGGCCATGGCCTGCTGCGTCTCCTGCGTCGTCGCGCCGTCCCCGCAGCCTCCGGCGCGCGATCTGACGGTGACGCGCGCAAGGCCCGCGCCGCCTGTTCCGGCCAGTCTGCCGATCGGTCTGTCGCCCGCTCCGGAGCATGGCCCGCCCAGGGCCTGATCGCGACCTTCGTCACAGCGCCGCTTCGGCGACGCGCGATCATCCCATGCTTTCAAGGAGGCCATGATGGCTGTCCGCCTTTCCGCGTTCCTCACGGGCGCATCCCTGCTCGCGCTGGCCCTGCCCGCCGTTGCGCAGGACCATCCCCACCACCCTGTCCCGCCTGCGGCATCCTCGCCGCAGGATCACGTGCACACGCCCGGCATGGTCATGCCCCCGCCGCAGGCGGAGCCCGTCGATCCCCACGCCGGTCACGACATGACCGCAATGGATCACCCGATGACCAGCGCGCTCGGCCCCTGGCCGATGACCCGCGACGCCTCCGGCACCAGCTGGCAGCCCGACCTGTCCGAGCATGGCGGCGTCCATACCCGGTCGGGCGACTGGTCGCTGATGGGGCATGCGCAGCTGAACCTCGTTTACGACTGGCAGAACGGTCCGCGCGGCGACGAGAAGACCTTTGTCAGCGGCATGATCATGGGCGCCGCCCGGCGCGACTTCGACGACGGCGCGATCCTGAACCTGCGGGCGATGGTCAGCCCGGACCCCTTCATGGGCAAGCAGGGCTTTCCCCTGCTGCTGGCCGCCGGCGAGACGGCGGACGGCGTAACGCCGCTGGTCGATCGCCAGCATCCCCATGAGCTGGTGATGGAGCTGTCGGCCTCATACGCCCGCCGGCTCGGTGAGGGTGACAGCGTCTTCGCCTACATCGGCCTGCCCGGGGAGCCGGCGTTCGGACCGCCCGCCTTCATGCATCGCATGAGCGCCATGGACAGTCCGGAGGCGCCGATCACCCACCACTGGCTGGACTCGACCCACATCGTCTTCGGCGTGGCCACGGTCGGCTGGGTCCATGACGCCTTCAAACTGGAGGCCTCGACGTTCCGCGGCCGGGAGCCGGACGAGAACCGCTATGACATCGAGACACCCGGCCTGGACAGCTGGGCGGTTCGCGGGTCCTGGAATCCCTCGCCCGCATGGTCGCTGCAGGCGTCCTATGCCGATGTGACCGCCCCGGAGCAGCTTGAGCCCGGCGAGGGCGAGACCAAATTGTCGGCCAGCGCGATCCACACCCGGCGTCTCGGAGCGAACGGCTGGTGGAGCTCGACCCTCGCCTGGGGCCGCAAGACCAATGACCACGACGAATCGAAGGACGCCTGGCTGGCCGAGACGGCCTTCACGCCGGACGGCGCCTGGACGCTGTTCGCACGGGCCGAGCGGATCGAGACGGATGAACTGGTCGCCGGCCCCGGCGGCGGCCATGGCCCGCTCTACGTTGTGTCCAAGGCCTCGTTCGGGGCGGTCCGGGACTGGCGGGTGACGGACAATGTCCGCTTCGGTCTGGGTGCGCTCTACAGCGTCAACAGCGTGCCGGGCGGGCTGGAGCCCTTGTACGGCGGCGATCCGGACGGGGGCATGATCTTCGCCCGGCTCAGGATCGACTGACGGACGGTCGCGCCGCGCACGCCATCCGGCTCAGCGCGGCGCGATCCCGTTGGGGGCGGCGGCCAGCCAGGGCGCGAGGCTGAAGCGACGCGGCGGCTCGCCCATCGTCCGGTGAAGGATCAACTGCCGGGAGAAGGCCACGACCGCCTGGATGGTGGCCTCGTCGAACGGCTTGGACACCGCGCCCAGCGCGCCTGCGTAGCCGTCGGGAATCTGTTCGGGATTGGCGGTCAGGAACACCACGGCCGCGCCGTACTCGCTCACCAGCCGCCGGGCGATCTCGGGGCCCGTCGTTCCGTCCAGCAGGTTGATATCCACCAGGGCCAGGTCAGGCCGCTCCCGCTCGGCGAGCTCAAGGGCGCCAGCGGTGTCCATGGCGCAGCCGACCACCTCGCAACCGGACTCGGAAAGGACCAGCTCCAGCTCCATGGCGAGCAGGGCCTGGTCTTCGACTATCAGGACCCGAAGGTCGGCTTCAGACACAGCAATCCCCCGACGCTAACCGGACGCATTAACACTCTTTGTGTCGGTTAGCGGACACCCAACGCGCGGATTTCGGTTCGGTTCATCATCGAAGGAACGATTTCGCGCATTCCACGCGGAAAAACGCCGGCGCGCGCGGCGCCGGGGCATGGCTGGCTTGTCGGAGGAGCTGACGCCGTCAGCGGGGGCGGATGGCTGGGGAACTAGGACTCGAACCTAGAATGACGGTACCAAAAACCGGAGTGTTACCATTACACCATTCCCCAGCAGGTCCGGCGCATCCGGGGCCGAAGCGCCGGAAGGCGGTCGAGATACGCGAAGGCCGCGGGCGATGCAAGAACCGCTTTCGAGACTATTTCACCGCACCGCAAAACGGCGCTTGCGGGCGGGAAAGGCCGTGGCTATAAGCCCCCTCCTCAAGTCGGAGTGTGGCTCAGCCTGGTAGAGCACTGCGTTCGGGACGCAGGGGTCGGAGGTTCGAATCCTCTCACTCCGACCATCTTTCTCCGGAAAGTAAGAGACAGCCCTTCGGGGCCCCGAGGTTCCCCGCCTCAATCCCCCGCCTTCGCCGCGACAGCGTTCAGATGCGCCCCCACGGCCTCGATCGTGCGACCGGCCAGCGCCTTGCGCCGGGCCAGGAGGTCGGGCGAGCCGGCGTCATAGTCGGCCATCAGGCGACGGACGAAGTCGCCGGACTGAACCTCGGCGAGGACGGTGTCCATCGCGACGCGCGACGGCTCGCCGATGATGCGCGGTCCGGTCAGATAGGCGCCGTATTCGGCCGTGTTGGAGATGCGGGTGAAGGCGCCGGCGACGCCGCGCTCGAACATGAGGTCGGTGACCAGCTTGACCTCATAGAAGCATTCGAACCAGGCCACCTCGGGCGGGTAGCCGGCCTTGACCAGTTTCATGAAGGCGGCGTCGACCAGTTCGGCCACACCGCCGCACAGGACCACCTGTTCGCCGAACAGGTCGCTCTCGCATTCCGCGGCGAAGGTGGTCTCGAGGATGCCCTTGCGGCCGCAGCCGAGCGCCGCCGCATAGGACAGGCCCAGCGCATGGGCGGCGCCGGTGGCGTCCTGATGCACCCCGAAGAGACAGAAGACCCCCTGCCCTTCCTCATAGAGGTCACGGATGCGCGGGCCGATGCCCTTCGGCGACGCGAGGATGACGTCGAGGTCCGGGCGCGGCTCGACCAGGCCGAAGCGGACCGACAGGCCGTGGGCGAAGATCAGGGCCGCGCCGGGCTTCATCGCCGGGGCCAGTTCGTCGCGCCAGAGGTCGCGGTGGGCCTCGTCGGAGACCATCACGGCGACGACGTCGGCCGAAGCGGCCGCCTCGCCCGCGGTGAGGACCGGGAAGCCGTCGGCGGCGGCCTTCGCGCGGGTGGCGGAGCCGGCCTTCAGGCCGATCACGATCTCGGCGACGCCCGAGTCGCGCAGGTTCAGCGCATGGGTCCGGCCCTGGCTGCCGTAGCCGATGACGGCGACGCGCTTGCCGCGAATGATCGAGAGATCGCAGTCGCGGTCATGGAAGACGGGGAGCGGCGTGCTTAGGTGTTCGGTCATGAGCACAGACATAACGCCTTCCGACGTCGTCGCCTTCTGGAAAGAGGCGGGTCCCTCGAAGTGGTTCGCCAAGGACGACGCTTTCGACGCCCTGTTCCGGGACCGCTTCGAAACGGCGCATCTCGCCGCGGCGCGGCGCGCGCTGGATCCCTGGGCGGAGACGCCGGAAGGATCGCTGGCCCTGCTGATCCTGCTGGACCAGTTTCCGCGCAATGTGTTCCGGCGCACGGGGCATGCCTTCGCCACCGATTCGCTGGCGCGGATGTTCGCTCGTCGCGCGCTGGAAGCCGGGCATGACCTGCAGGTCGAGGGCGACATCCGGCGGTTCTTCTACCTGCCCTTCCAGCATTCGGAGGATCTGGTGGATCAGGACCGGCAGGTCGAACTGTTCCAGACCCGGATGGACCGCAAGCCGGACGACCGCTGGGCCGAGCATCATCACGCGGTCATCGCCCGTTTCGGCCGTTTCCCGCACCGGAACCGGGCCCTAGGGCGCGAGACGACGCCGGAGGAGCAGGCGTTTCTGGATGAGGACGGGTTTCGGGGCTGACCGCTGATACCGCAATCTGGGCGGGTGTAGACCCGGAGCAAATTCAAGCTTAACTGGACGGCGGCCCGCCGGGCCGTTTTTCCATGCGACCCAGGGGGAATCGCCAATGACGTTCACCAATCTCTTCCGCCACGCCGCCCGCGGCCTGGCCCTGCTGTCCTGCGCCGTGGTGCTGACCGGCTGTCTGTCGATGAATTCCTACGTCGATCCGGCGCTTCCCCGCGTGACACGGGCCGACGTCGCCGCGCCCGCGACCCCCCGCCCGGTTCAGGTCGCGGTTGAGTTCCGCACCAAGGGCAGCGCCAACGCGGCCGCGACCGCCGAAGTGCAGCCGCGCGTCCTGGCGGTCGCCGCCGAATCCGGCCTGTTCTCCTCGGTGACCCGCGAGGCCGCCGGCGCCGACGCCGGCCTGCTGACGGTCGTGATCGACAATGTTCCGGTCGAGGGCGAGAACGCCGCCGCCGAAGGCTTCGGCACCGGCCTGACGTTCGGCGCCGTCGGCAACATGGTCACCGACGCCTACGTCGCCACCGTGAGCTACAGCCGCGCCGGCGAGACGACGTCGGTCGATGTGCGTCATTCGCTCCACACGACGATCGGCAACCACGCCGGCCCGACCGGTCTGACGCCGCTCAAACCGCAGGACGCTGTGAACCAGGTGATTGACCAGATCGTCTGGAACGGCCTCGACCGGCTCGCCGACAGGCGGGCGTTCGAGTGATCCGCCGCACGTTCAGCACCGCCGCCGTACTGTCGGCGGCGGCGCTGGCGCTGGCCGCCTGCGTGCACGCCCCGGCGCCGGCGTACCAGCCCGGCATCGCCAATCTGCAGGCTCTGCGCGCCGGCGGCGCGCCAATCGGGGTGGATGACTTCGCGGCCGAAGCCGGCGTCAACGACAGCCGGCTCGGCATGCGCGGGAATTCGATGACCGGCGCGGGCATCGACGGGGCCTTCAGCACCTACCTGCAGACCGCCCTGGAGACCGAACTGCGCAACGCGGGTCGGCTCGACGCCGCCGCCGGTCTGCGCCTGTCCGGAACCCTGACCGAGAACCGACTGGACGCCAATGGCTCCAGCATCGGTCGCGCGTCGGTCGGCGCCCGCTTCGTGCTGACCCGCGACGGCCGTGTCGTCTACGACAAGGTGCACAGCGCCGACCACGCGTGGGAATCAGCCTTCCTCGGCGCGATCGCGATTCCGGCGGCCATGCAGGGCTATGCGGCGACCGTGCAGAAGCTGTCCGGCCAGCTGTTCGCCGATCCGGACTTCGTTGAAGCGACCCGCTGAAACAGATGGGCGTGGCCTCCCCCTTGCCGCAGGGGCGGGAGGCCACGTTTCTGTGAGCAACCGAATCAGCGGCCTGCCAACCCGGGCGAATCACCGGCACAGTCGCGAGCATGAACGCTGTCGCCACGCTCTCCGATCTCCACGCCCGCACGGGCGCCGTCGCGGCGGATCATCCCGAGTGGCAGTACCTCAACCTGCTGCGCGACATCCTCGACAACGGCAGCCAGCGTGACGACCGGACCGGAACCGGCACCCTCGGTGTGTTCGGGCGGCAGATGCGGTTCGACCTGTCGAAGGGCTTCCCCGTCCTGACGACCAAGAAGCTGCATCTGAGGTCGATCATCGTGGAGTTGCTGTGGTTCCTGCGCGGCGAGACCAATATCGGCTGGCTGAAGGACAATGGCGTCAGCATCTGGAACGAATGGGCCGACGCCGAGGGCGAGCTGGGGCCGGTCTATGGCAAACAGTGGCGGTCGTGGGCGGCGCCCGACGGACGGATGATCGACCAGATCACGAAGCTGGTCGAGGGGCTGAAGACCAATCCCAACAGCCGCCGGCATATCGTGAGCGCGTGGAACCCGGCCGACGTCGACGACATGGCCCTGCCGCCCTGCCACTGCCTGTTCCAGTTCTTCGTCGCCGACGGCAAGCTGAGCTGCCAGCTGTACCAGCGGTCGGCCGACGTCTTCCTCGGCGTGCCGTTCAACATCGCCTCCTATGCGCTGCTGACCCTGATGGTGGCCCAGGTCTGCGGTCTGGAGCCGGGCGAGTTCGTCCACACCTTCGGCGACGCCCACCTGTATCTGAACCACATCGAACAGGCCGAGACGCAGCTGGCTCGCGCGCCCCTGCCCGCCCCGACCATGACCATCACGCCGCGCGACGACCTGTTCGCCTATACGCTCGAGGACTTTGTGCTCGAGGGCTATGAGCCCTGGCCGCATATCAAGGCGCCGGTCGCGGTCTGATGACCCTCGACCTCAAGGCGCTGCAGGCCGACGTCCTGCGCATCTCCGACATCTACGCGCGCGAGCACAATATCGACCGCTCCGGCGACTGGGCCCTGCTGAAGGTGCAGGAGGAGCTGGGCGAGCTGACGGCCGAGCATCTGCGCATGAGCGGCCGGGCGCGGGGCGCAGCCGACGCCGGCAAGCTGGGCGATGAGGCGGCGGATGTGCTGGGCATGCTGCTGATCTATTGCGACCGGGCGGGCATCGACATCGAGGCGGCGATGCAGCGGAAATGGCTGCATTGGCTCCAGCCGAAAACCGCCGTTCCGCCAACCTAGCTTCACCATAAGACTCGGCCCACGCTCCGGCTCGACCCTGCGCAAGGCGGGGCCGTAGCAACGGGGAGGTTGCCATGGTGAAGAAGTTTTCCGCCGAGTTCCTCGGCACAATGGTGCTGGTTCTGTTCGGGTGCGGGGCGGCGGTGTTGGGGCCGGCGCCGTTTGACCAGCTGGCGGTGTCGATGGCCTTCGGCCTGGCTATCGTGGCCATGGCCTATGGCATCGGGCCGGTATCGGGATGCCACGTCAATCCGGCGGTCAGTCTGGCGGCCTTCGTGGCCGGGCGGATGTCACTGAAGGACATGGGCCTGTACTGGGTGGCGCAGATTCTGGGCGCCGTCGCGGGCGCGGCCATCCTCGGCCAGATCGCCCAGACCGGGTTCGCGAACCTCGGCGCCAATGGTTTCGACACCGGATCGCCGGGCGGCTACGGCATGCATGCGGCCCTGATCTTCGAAGTCGTGGCCACGGCCATCTTCGTGATCGTCATCCTCGGCGTGACCGGACCCAGGGGTCAGGGCGCCTTCGCCGGACTGGCCATCGGCCTGACGCTGGCGGTGATCCATATCGTCGGCATCCAGGTGACCGGGGTGTCGGTCAATCCGGCCCGCAGCTTCGGCCCGGCCGTCCTGCAGGGCGGCGAGGCCCTGAGCCAGGTCTGGCTGTTCTTCGCTGCGCCGGCCGCGGGCGCGGTGCTCGGCGCGCTGCTGTTCCGGTTCAAGGTGCTGGAACCCGACGCCTGAGGCTGTAAGAACGGGCGGCGGCCGACCGGGCCGTCGCCCGTTTTTTCCGAGGTCCGCTTGGCCCTGCCCCAACTCGTGCTCGTCGTCGCCCGCGCCCGCAACGGCGTGATCGGACGGGATGGCGACCTGCCGTGGCGGCTGCGCAGCGACCTGCAGCGGTTCAAGGCCGTCACCCTCGGCAAGCCCTGCATCATGGGCCGCAAGACCTGGGAGAGCCTGCCGCTCAAACCCCTGCCCGGCCGGCTGAACCTGATCCTGTCGCGCGATGAATCCTTCACGGCGCGCGGGGCCGTGGTCTGCACGACGCTGGACGAGGCGGTCGAGATCGCGCGCGAAACGGCCGAGGAGGACGGAATTGAAGAGATCTGCGTCATCGGCGGCGTGGCCCTGTTCGAAAAGGCCCTGTCGCGGGCGAAGCGGCTCTATCTGACCGAGGTCGAGGCCGAGCCCGAGGGCGACGTGCTGTTCCCCGCGTTCGACGAGGGGGGCTGGACCGAGATATCGTCCGAGGCTCATCCGGCGGGTGAGAAGGACGACCATCCGTTCGTCTTCCGCGTCCTCGAAAGGAAATGACCATGCTGATCGTGACCACCAATGACGCGCCCGGCTATCGGGTGGTGAAGACCCTGGGACTGGTGCGGGGCATCACCGTGCGGTCGCGCAACGCCATCAGCGACATGGTCGGCGGGCTTCAGTCGATGCTGGGCGGCCGGGTCGAGACCTATGTCAAACTGGCCGAAGCTTCGCGGGCGGAGGCCCTGCAGGAAATGGTCGAGCATGCGCAGGCCATGGGCGCCAACGCCGTGATCGGCATGCGCTACGAGGCCAATGAGATCATGGAAGGCGTCACCGAGGTGCTGGCCTACGGGACGGCGGTGGTAGTGGAGGAAGGGTGATTGGTGGTTGGTGACTGGTGATTGCCGGCTCACCCGCCGGGGATGAACGGCCCACGCCGGTGGTGCGCAAAACCACCAACCACCAATCACCAATCACCCGCTTCAGCTGAGTGTCATCATCGCCGACCGCTCGAAATCCTTCAGCTCGTCCTGACGGCCGTCGCGGACCTTCACCACCCAGTTGGGATCGGCCAGGAGGGCGCGGCCGACCGCGATCAGGTCGAACTCCTCGCGTTCCATGCGCTGGATCAGGCCATCCAGTGAGGCCGGGCGGGACCCGGCGCCGCCAAAGGCGGCGATGAACTCGCCATCCAGACCGACCGAGCCGACGCTGATGGTCGGCTTGCCGGTGATGACCTTGGCCCAGCCCGCGAAATTCAGGTCGGACCCGTCGAATTCCGGCTCCCAGAAGCGGCGCTGGGAACAGTGGAAGACATCGACGCCCGCATCCGAGAGCGGCAGCAGCCATTCGGCCATTTCGTCGGGGTTGAGGGCGATCTTGGCGTCGAAATCCTGCTGCTTCCACTGTGAAAGCCGGATGATCAGCGGAATGTCCGGGCCGAGACCTTCGCGCACGGCCTTGACCACCTCGACCCCGAAACGGGCCCGCTCCGCGATCGAGGGGCCACCCCAGCGGTCACCGCGGGCGTTGAGGCCGTTCCAGTAGAACTGGTCGATCAGATAGCCATGGGCCGAATGGATCTCGGCGGCGTCAAAGCCCAGCTCACGCGACGCCCGGGCGGAGGCGCCGAAGGCCGCGATGGTGTCGGCGATGTCCTCTTCGGTCATCGGTTCATATTTCTGCTTGCCCGGGGCGGTCAGGCCCGAAGGACTGTCGACCTTGCCGAGCGGGGTCCAGTCGGCCCCCTGTCCCCGTGCGGCTCCGACATGCCAGAGCTGGGGCGCGATCAGGCCGCCGGCGGCGTGGACCTCTTCCACCACCTTCTTCCATTCCGGCAGGGCCTCGCCGTGGAAGACGGGCACGGCGGCGTCATTGCGCGCAGCGGGCCGTTCGACGACCGTGCCCTCGGTGATGATCAGACCCACCTGGCCCTCGGCGCGGCGACGGTAGTAGCCGGCCACATCCTCGGTCGGGATGCCGCCCGGCGAGAACGACCGCGTCATCGGGGCCATGACGATGCGGTTGGGCATCTTCAGGGACTTGACCTGGAAGGGACGGAACAGGGCGTCGACGGACATGGGCGGTTCTCAGGTGACTGGAACACGCAAGGTGGCGATTAGGGTTGCGTTTGAAAACCCTAAAGGCGGAGTTTTTCCACAAGCGCAGCCGCGAAGCCCGCAAACCGCGTCGCGATGTCGCCGTCGGGCTCGCTGACGACGACCGGGACGCCGGCGTCGCCGCCTTGGCGCAGGGCCGCGTCGAGCGGCAGGTCGCCGAGGTAGGGCACACCCAGCCGACGGGCCTCCGCCTCCGCCCCGCCGCGGCCGAAGACCGGGCCGGTCATGTTCTCGATCAGGCCCAGGGTGGGCGTCTCGACCTTCTGGAACAGGGTGTGGGCGCGGCGGGCGTCGGCGAGCGCGACCTCCTGCGGCGTGGAGACGATGACGGCGCCGTCGAGCGGGGTCTTCTGCACCAGGGTCAGCTGGACGTCGCCGGTTCCGGGCGGCAGGTCGACGACGAGGATGTCGAGCGGCTGCGCCTCCGTGCCCCAACGGGTCTGGGTCAGCATCTGGGTCAGGGCCTGGGACGCCATAGGCCCCCGCCAGATCATGGCGTCATTGGCCCTGGTCAGCAGGCCGACCGACATGGTCTTCAGGCCGTGGGCGACATGAGGGGTGATCTGGTTGTCGACATAGTCCGGCGCGCCCGAGACGCCCAGCATGGTCGGTATGGAGGGGCCATAGACGTCGGCGTCGAGGACGCCGACCGACAGACCGCGGGCGGCGAAGGCGGCGGCGAGGTTCACCGCGACCGTGGACTTGCCGACCCCGCCCTTGCCGCTTGCCACGGCGAGGACGCGGCGGACGTGGGCGGGACGGGCCGTGGCGACGGGGGCCTTCGGACGGCCCTGGTCGACGGCCTGGGGCGAGAGGGAGGCCCGGCGGGGGGCGGACGCCGTCAAGGTCTCGGCGGTCAGGACGACGGCGACCCTGGCCATGCCCGGCAGGGCCTTCAGCGCCGCCTCGGCGGCGTCGCGGACAGGCGCGTAGAGGGCGGCGTCGGAAGCCTTGACCTCAAGGGCGAAGCCGGCGCGATCGTCGGCGACGACCAGGCCCTGGACCAGGCCGGCGGCGACCAGCCCCTGACCGCTTTTCGGGTCGATGACGGCGTCGAGGGCGGCGAGGACGGTTTCGCGGTCGGGCAAGGCGGGATCCTGACGGGTTGCCGGGTCGGGTTGTGCGTTCTATCGCCGATCGCACCGATCTGTCCGGTCGAAAATCCGAGCCGCCTTCTTGCCCGAACCCCTGATCACCCTGCTGGCCGGCCCGACCGCCTCGGGCAAGTCGCGGCGCGCGCTCGAGATGGCGGCGCGGACCGGGGCCGTGATCATCAACGCCGACAGCCAGCAGCTGTACGCCGACCTGCGCGTGCTGAGCGCCCGGCCGTCGGCCGAGGAAGAGGCGCAGGCGGATCACCGGCTGTACGGCGTTGCAGACGCCGCCGACGCCTGGTCGGTCGGGCGCTGGAGCCGGGCGGTCATGCCGGTGCTCGAGGAACTGGCGGCCGAGGGGCGACCGGCGTTGCTGGTGGGCGGGACCGGCCTGTATTTCACCGCTCTGACAATCGGATTGGCCGACATTCCGGATGTGCCGCTTGAGGTGCGCGAAGCGGCGGGCGCTGACTTCGACGCGGATGGCGAGGCGGCCTTCCGGCAGCGGCTGGCCAGAATCGATCCGGCGGCGGAGGCGCGGATCGAGACCGGTGACCGCCAGCGGCTGACCCGGGCCTGGGCCGTGGCGCAGCACACCGGGCGGGCGCTCAGCGACTGGACCGCCGAAACGACGGCCCTGCTGGCGCCGGGGTCCTGGACCGGTCTGGTGATCGAGCCGGAGCGCGAGGCGCTGTACGCCCACTGCGATCTGCGGGTGGCGCAGATGGTCGACGCCGGCGCGCTGGACGAGGTCCGGGCCCTGGTCGCGCGCGGACTGGATCCCGCCCTGCCCGCCATGAAGGCCGTCGGGGTGCGCGAGTTCGCGGCCCATCTGGCGGGCCAGACGCCCCTGGCCGCCGCCGTCGAGGCGACGCGGCAGGCGACCCGCAACTACGCCAAGCGGCAACTGACCTGGTTCAGGAACCAGACGCCGGGATGGACCCGGGTCTGAACGGGCCCGCCGGGATCAGGCCCCGGCGCAGCCCGTCAGGGTCTCACCGGGGCGAATGACCGTCGCGTTCAGCGGATAGACGGTCTCGCTCATGCCGTCCGAACAGGGGCCCGGCGTCAGGACCACGACGAGCGGATTGTTCAGGCTGGTCGTGACCGTATAGGTCGCCACGGCGGTCGTGACCTGGGGACCGGGGTTGGCGGCCGTCTCCTGCGGGCGGTCGACCCCGGAATAGTCGAGCGTCGCCGCGGTGACGGCTATGGCCCAGAAGGGCTCGTTGCCACGCACCGTGAAGGGCTGGCTCAGGTCGAGGCCGCCGAAGACCGACGACGTCGCGGGCGGCGGCGGGGCGGGGTCCGGCGCGGGAGCCGGAGCCGGCGTGAGCTGGTCACAGGCCGCGAGCAACAGCAGCGGCGCGGCGGCTGCGATGGCGAAGGTCACAAGACGCATCGGAATTCTCCCCTGGATACCGTCACAGAACACAGTTCCCGGATCGAGGGTCAAGGGCGCTGCGCCTGACACGCGAGTGCGGGCTCTACCGGGGCGCGCGGTGAAACCCTTGGAACATCGGGACAAAGCGCCTATATTCCCCCTGTCCGGGTTCGCCCGGACTATGGCGATAAACGCGCTTGTAATAAGCGGACCGGACCCGGGTGCGATTCCCGGCGGCTCCACCATTTCTTCCCCGCGTTATCGGCGGAGCGAGCATGGGGCCGACTAGCATCGACGGACGTGTAAAGAAGACTGCTTTCGCCCGTCCTGGCCCACCGTATCGGGCCATTTTCTAACTGCGAACGATAACTTCGCTGGAGAAGTCGCTCTCGCCGCATAAGCGGTTCGGGTGATTTCGAACACTTAAGTCCTCAGGGATCAGTTCCTGGGGCGGGGCCGCCGGGAGCCTGCCAACAGAATCCCGGCACTTTCACCATGTCGCCACCTTTCGCCGGCCTCGCCGTGCCGCTATCAGTTCGCGCGAACAGCCGAGGCGACCCATGGCCGAAGAGACGCCCCCCGTCGACGAGATGCACTATGAGCAGCTGGCGCAGGACGCGCTGCGCGGCGTCATTCGTTCGGCGCTGGAACGGGCCGCCCTGCCCGACGGGATTCCCGGGGCGCACCATTTCTATGTGACGTTCAAGACCCGCGCGCCGGGCGTGAGCGTGCCGCCCGACATCCTGGCCAAATACCCGGACGAGATGACGGTCGTGCTCCAGCACCAGTACTGGGACCTGAAGGTCGAGCCGACGAAATTTTCGGTCATGCTGAAGTTCGGCGGCATGCCCAAGGTGCTGGCCATGCCCTATACGGCCGTGACCCGGTTCTATGACCCGTCGGTGCAGTTCCTGCTGCAGTTCGAGGCGCCGGCCACGGTCGACGAGATCGCCGCCGAGGTCTCCGCGGCCGAACCCGTCCGGACGCCGACGCATGACGGTGACGACGACGGCCCCAAGGTCGTTTCGCTGGACCAGTTCCGGAAGAAGTAGGGCCTTTCCCTCGCCGCGCCTTTCGCTAGTCTCAGCCCCGACTTGAGGGCCGGGGGAGCGCATGGGTCGGGGTCTGATCATTGTTCTGGCGATGGTGCTCGGCCTTGCGGCCACCGCCCACGCCCAGACCGCCGCGCCTGCAAGCCGGTTCGCGAACTGGAGTTCGGCCATCGTCGCGGCCGACTGGCGCGATGGCGCGGATCGGCCGATCCAGGCCTTCGACAATGCGCGCCGCGATCTGGTGAAGGGCTTCCTCGCCGCCGGCTTTCCGCGCGCCAACATGGTCGACTACAGCCTGCGGCCTGATGCGCCCCAGCCGGTCTCGGCGTCGGCCGTGCTGGAGGGGATCAATGCGGCGGCGGCCCGCGGGACCTCCGGCTGTCTGCTCTATTTCACCTCGCACGGCAGCCCGAACGCCATGGTGTTTGGCGAGGCGCCGCGGATGACGCCGGACATGATGGCCAATATGGTGCGCTCGGCCTGCGGGACCCGGCCGACGGTGGTGATCGTTTCGGCCTGCTATTCCGGCATTTTCGTCAACGCCCTGTCGGCGCCCAACCGGATGGTGCTGACCGCCGCCAGCCGCGAGCGGACGTCGTTCGGCTGCGGGGCTGACGAGACCTATCCGTGGTTCGACGGCTGCATTCTCGAGACCCTGCCGACCGCCACCGACTTTCTGGCCCTGGCGGCGGGAGCGCGGGCCTGCGTGACCCGCAAGGAGACCGAGCGAGGCGTGCACCTGCCGTCAGAGCCGCAGCTGTTCGTGGGAGCGGAGATGCAGCTGCGGCTACCGACGCTGCGCTTTTCACGGCCGTCGAGCTGACCGGAGACTGGCGTCCGGCGAACGGAACATATAAGGAACATTCCAAACACGCTGGAGGAATGCCCATGCTGTCCGGAGGATGCCACTGCGGCGCCGTCCGCTATCAGATGCCGGAAGCCGTCGGCCATCACGCCCTGTGCCACTGCACCGACTGCCGCAAGGCGAGCGGGGCGCCGGCCGTCAGCTGGGCGCTCGCGGCCACGGACCAGATCACCATCACGGGCGAAACCCGCGTCTATGAATCATCGGAGCATGGCCGGCGGCATTTCTGCGGTCAGTGCGGAACCAGCCTGTTCTATACGAACGAGGCGATCTTCCCCGGCCAGACCGACATTCAGAGCGCCACCCTGGACAACCCCGACGCCCTGCCCCTGCAGGCGCAGATCCAGACGGCGGAGCGGATAGGCTGGATGAAGACGGCGCACGAACTGCCGTCCTTCCACCGCTATCCCGGCATGCCGGAAACCTGACGCGGAAAGACCCGGATGGTGATCCGCTCGCGCTCGCCCTCCCGCCGTTCGACCAACAGGCGGGCGACCTGGGCGTCGTCGTGGAACAGATAGCCCTTGATGGCGTCCAGCAGGGCCTTGGCCAGATTGTCGAGGTCCATCCAGGGCGGATCGCCGACGTGCTCCATCAGGATCTCGACCGTGTAGTCGCCATAGGACGGGCGCGAGGACCACTCCTTGCGCATGAACTCATAGACCAGCGGCTTGTAGTATTTGGCCTGGGTGGTCAGGCCGTCGATGGTCAGCTCGACCGCAGCACCGGTCTCGCGGGCGCGGACCTTTCCCGTGCCGATCCAGCCGGCGGTCAGGACCGGCACTCCTGCGGCATGTGAATGACGGCCGCCTCCCGGATGACGACGGGCGAGACCAGTCGCTCATCGACGGCAGCTCCGGCATGGATAGCGCGGACCACCTCCATGCCCCGCAACACCCGACCGAAGGCCGCGAACCCCTGGCCATCGGGATGGCGGTCACCGCCGAAGTCCAGATTGCCCGTGTCCTCAATGACGATGAAGAAGCTGGAGGTCGCCGTGTCCGGGCCGTCGCGGGCCATGGAGATCGCGCCCGAGACATGGCTCAGGCCGGTGTCGCGCGTGCGCTCGAGGGGAATGGCGCCGAAGCCGGGATCGTCGTCGCCTGCCGCAGTCGCCGCCTGCACCACATCGATGGGCGACGGGCTCGAGGAATTCGTCTCGAAAACGACGGTCCGGAAGAAGGTGGCGTTGGAATAGCGCCCGGCCTCGACGTAGCGCAGGAAGTTGCAGGTCGTGATGGGGGCCCGGTTCTGGTCGAGCTGCAGGATGATGTCGCCCGCGTCGGTTCGCAGCGCGACGCCCGCAAGAGGATTCGGCGGCGGACCGGCCTGGCTTGCCAGAATGGTCGTTGCAACCAGTGCGGAAACGATGATGGCGGCCTCCTGTCCTTGTCCCCTCGCCTGCCCGTGCTACACCGCCGCGCAATCCTCCGCCACGTCCGATGAGCCCGCCCACCATGACCAAGACCCGCACCGAAACCGACACCTTCGGCCCCATCGAGGTCGCCTCGGACCGCTACTGGGGCGCCCAGGCGCAACGGTCGCTGGGCAACTTCAGGATCGGCTGGGAAAAGCAGCCCCTGCCGATCGTGCGGGCGCTGGGCATCGTCAAGCGGGCGGCGGCCGAGACGAACATGGCGCTGGGCAAGCTGGACCCGAAACTGGGCGAGACCATCGTCGCGGCGGCCAATGAGGTCATCGACGGCAGGCTCAACGACCATTTCCCGCTGGTGGTCTGGCAGACCGGCTCGGGCACCCAGTCGAACATGAACGCCAATGAGGTGATCTCGAACCGGGCGATCGAGATGCTGGGCGGAGAGATGGGCTCCAAGAAGCCGGTCCATCCCAACGACCACGTCAATATGAGCCAGTCGTCGAACGACACCTTCCCCACGGCCATGCACGTCGCCTGCGCCGAACAGGTGGTCAACGACCTGATCCCGGCGCTGAAGCATCTGCACGCCGCGCTGGACGCCAAGGCCACGGCCTGGGCCCACATCATCAAGATCGGCCGGACCCATACCCAGGACGCCACACCCCTGACCCTGGGTCAGGAGTTCGGCGGCTATGCGCAGCAGGTCGCCAACGGCATCGAGCGGATCGAACTGACCTTGCCGAAACTGATGGAACTGGCCCAGGGCGGCACGGCCGTCGGCACCGGGTTGAATGCGCCGATCGGGTTCGCCGAACAGGTGGCCGAGCGGATCGCGGCCATCACCGGCCTGGCCTTCACCACGGCGCCGAACAAGTTCGAGGCCCTGGCGGCGCATGACGCCATGGTCTTCAGCCACGGGGCGATCAACACGGTCGCCGCCAGCCTGTTCAAGATCGCCAACGACATCCGCTTCCTCGGCTCGGGCCCGCGCTCGGGCCTCGGCGAACTGGCGCTGCCGGAGAACGAGCCGGGCTCGTCGATCATGCCGGGCAAGGTCAATCCGACCCAGTCGGAAGCGCTGACGCAGGTCTGCGTCCAGGTGTTCGGCAACCACGCGGCGGTGACCTTCGCCGGCTCGCAGGGCCATTTCGAGCTGAACGTCTTCAACCCGGTGATGGCCTACAACTTCCTGCAGTCGGTGCGGCTGATGGCTGACGCGGCGGTGAGCTTCACCGACAACTGCGTGGTCGGGATCGAGCCGCGCGAGGACAATATCAAGCGCGGGCTGGACAACTCGCTGATGCTGGTCACGGCGCTGAACGGCAAGCTGGGCTACGACGCCTGCGCGAAGATCGCCAAGACGGCGCACAGGAACGGCACGACGCTGCGCGAGGAGGCCGTCGGCGGCGGGTATCTGACCGACGCCGAGTTCGACGAGGCCGTGCGGCCCGAGAAGATGATCTCGCCGGGGTGATCGACCCACCTGCCAGGATCAACGCCGGCCTTCCCGTGAAGGCCGGCGTTTTTGATTCAGGGCTTGTCGCGGATCGTTCGTCCGATCGGGGCCAGGGCCAGCTTGGCCAGCTCAAGGTCCTTCAGAGCGAAGGGGATGCCGATGATCGTGACGAACTCCGCCACGGCGATGATCAGGTGCGACAGGGCGATGTACCAGCCCGCGAAGATGAACCAGATGATGTTCAGGACGAGGCCCAGCGGGCCCGTGCCGACGTCGAACTGGCCCATTTCATCGCGCCAGACCACTTCCCGCCCGAAGGGCCAGAAGGAGTAGCTGGCGATTCGCCAGGCGGCGAAGCTCCAGGGCAGGCCGACGATGGTCAGGGCCAGGACGGCGCCGCCGAACAGCCACAGCAGGCCGGACAGCCAGCCTCCGAAAACGAACCAGAGCAGGTTGAGGATCAGGCGGATCAAGGGCGTCGTTCCGTGCGCGCCGAACGCCGACGCAGGACTCACATAGGTCGAAGGCCCCGACGGCGACAGCGGGACCTTCGTGAATTCGCGGTAAGCCGGAGGGGCTAGTGCTTCTCGGTCCAGAGCGCCCTGGCGTCATCCTTTGTCACGTTCAGATGGACGTGCTCATCGACATGATCGACCCAGCTCACCGGGATCATGTGGTGTTTGAAGCCACCGGCGAGATCGAGCTTGGCCAGCTCGATCTGGTCGCCGATGACGTGGTCGACGCGGCCCACATGCTCGCCGTCGGAGCCGACGACTTCGAGGTGTTCGCGGATTTGACTTGGGTCTACCATGGGGGCTCCTGCTGGCTGCAACCGGGAGGAAAACCGGCCGGCACTGGCCGGGTTGCATACTGCGGAGGTCGGAATGGGCGAGGTCGTCAATCTGAACCGGGTGCGCAAGGACCGGGCGAAGGCTGAAGCGAAGGCGACGGCGACCGCCAATCGCGCCGCGCACGGACGGTCGAAGGCCGAGCGGACACGCACCGAAACGGACCGCGAGCGCGCCGCCCGCCTGCTGGATGGATCGAAGCTGGAGGACTGAGCATGGCCGACCCGCGTCAGGATCCGCGCATCAAACACGGCCTGATCCCCGTGCTCGTCGCCATGCGGGTCACGGCCGAGCGCAAACGTCGTGAAGCTGAGGCGGCGAAGAAGGCCGGAGCCGCGCCGGCAAAGCCGACGAAGAAGCGCGGCTGGTTCGGTTAGGTCGAGACCTTCGGCGCACGGATCATAAGGGCCTGGCCCGACAGCACCAGCAGCAGACCCGCCAGGGCGGACCAGCCGAAATGCGCGCCCTCGAACAGGACCGAGACCAGCATGGCGACCGGCGGGGTGAGGGCCGAGACATAGCTGGCCATGGCGTAGCCGATGGTGCGGGCGATGGTGAAATACAGGCCAAAGGCGATCACTGACCCGAACACCGACAGATAGAGCAGTGAGCCGACGTAGGTGACCGTCGGATCGATGGTGAACTCCACCCCGGTGGCCAGGCCGTACAGCGCCAGCAGGCCCGTGCCATAGGCCATGGCCCAGGCCGTCGAGGGGATGGCCGCCGAGCCGTGATTCTGGCCCTTCCAGGCGAAGAAATTGCCGAAGGCCGATGCCGTGACGGCGACCAGGGCGAGGCCCACGCCGAGCGCTGCGCGAGGGTCAAACCCCGCGCTGAGGACCTCGCTGCCGGAGAGGACCACAACGCCCAGCAGACCCAGGATCGCTCCGCCCCATGAGGCAGCGACCGCTTTCTGGCCCGCGGCCAGCCGGAACAGCACAAGATTGATGAAGGTCAGCGAGGCGAAGGTGACGGCGACGATGGCCGAGGCGACGTGCGCTTCCGAGGCATAGGTGAAGCTGTAGCTGATCGAAAAGGCGAAGGCCCCCTGCCCCAGGGCGGCCAGATGCTGGGCGCGGGTCAGACGGAGCGGCTGACGGGCGATCAGGCAGCCGACGAACAGCAGCGCCGAAGCCAGACCGAAGCGCCAGACGATGGACGCCAGCGGCGGCACGGTCCCGAGCTGCAGGGTGATGGCGTACCAGGTCGTGCCCCAGATCATGGCGCAGATCAGCACCCCGCCGAGCCCCAGCAGGGTGGCTCGCGCGAGGGGCGGACGGGCGACAGGCGGAACGGAATCGGGGGAGGTCACCCACGGCAAGTGGAGGAAGCCGTCTGGCGGAGCAAGCGGGGTTTTCAGCCGGGTGACACAAGTCGGGCTTATGCTGGCAACAAACCGCCATCAGCCTCGCAGTTTCAGCGCTGCGCGGACCTCGACCGGCACAGCCTCATAGACATCGGCCGGGCGGATGTTGAGGCGCTCGCGGACGAGCTCCAGCGGCTGCTCGAACAGGGCTTCATAATCGAGCGCGGGCAGCCAGCGGGCGGCCTTGCCGTTGCGGTACGCCTGCCACACGGCGCGGCGGGCGGGAACGGAGCGGACCTCGCGCTGGATCTCGCGGGCGGCGCCCCAGCCGATGAAGGCGAAGCCGAGATTGCGGGTCTGGGCATAGGAGAAGGACACGACGCAGGCTTCGCCCAAGGCGTCGGTCCCGTAGCCCGTGAGGACATGCCAGACGTCGTGGACGTCCCGTATCCGCCGGGAATACCAGATCACAGGGTGCTGGGCGTCGACCAGCGGCGCCACCTTGCGGGCCTCGTCGGCCAGACCCTCGGCCGTGAAGCCGCGGGCTTCGCGAAAGGCCCGATAGGCGGCCCCGACCGTGCCGGGGCCGAACCGCGAAAGCCACGCCGGATCGTCCAGCTTGTGCGCCAGCTCCTCGCGCAGGAAGGCCTGACGGCCGCCTTCGAACGTCCTCAGCATGCGATTGTAGCCGCGACCGATCGAGCGCCCTGACAGGGCGCGCATGATCTCGAAGACCTGGCTGGTGTCTTCCTTGTTCCGGGCCAGCTTGCGGAAAGCCTGAAACGCCGCGAGCGGCCGCAGCCGCTCGGATCGGACCTTGCGGAAATCATCGATGTCGGTGGAAATCAGGGTCATGGCGGGATCCGGGAGGAGCGCGCACTGTAGCGAAACCCGCGTCCGCTTGGAACGCCCCCCCGTAGCTTGGGTTAACAGCGATAATCCGTATTGAAAGCTGCGCCCTGATGTCTCCTGCTCTTACCTCGGCGCCGGTTCCCCGACTGCAGGCGCTCGCCCTGGCCTGGCCGCCGCACGTCCTGCGGCAGGAAGATGTGGCGGCCAATGGCGCGGAGATGTTCGCCACCACCCATGGCGGATTCGAACGGCTGGCGCCGATCTATCGCAATGCGCGGATCGAGATCCGGCATTCGTGCGTGCCGATCGGGTGGTATCTGAAGCCGCACAGTTTTTCCGAGCGCAACGACCTGTTCCTTGAGAACGCCGTCTCCTTGCTCGCCGAGGCGGCCGGAAAGGCGCTCGATGAGGCGGGACTGGCGGCGGGCGACGTCGACGCCCTCGTCGTGGTCTGTACGACCGGCATCGCCACCCCGGCGCTGGACGCCCGACTGATGCAGGTGATGCCGTTCCGGCCCGATGTCCGACGCACGCCGATCTTCGGCCTGGGCTGCGCCGGCGGGGTGATCGGACTGGCGCGGGCCGCGGATCTGGCCCGGGCGCGCCCCGACGAGCGGGTCATGCTGCTGGTGATCGAGCTCTGCGCCCTCACCTTCCGCGCCCAGGACCGCTCGAAGAGCAATCTGGTCGCCACCGCCCTGTTCGGGGACGGCGCGGCTGCAGCGATCATCTCGTGTCGCCCGGATGCGCAAGGTCCGTCCCTCGGCGCCAGCCACGAGCACACCTGGCCCGACAGTCTGGATGTGATGGGCTGGGATGTGGCCGACGACGGACTGAAGGTCGTCTTCAGCCGCGATATTCCGACCCTTGTGCGGGACGACTTCCGGCCCATCGCCACGGATTTCCTCACCGGTCAGGGCATGACCGCGGCCGATGTGGCCGGTTACGTCTGTCATCCGGGCGGCGCCAAGGTGATCGACGCGCTTGAGGCCTGTTTCGGTCTTGAGGACGGCGCGCTGACGCATACCCGCGACGTGCTGCGCGACCACGGCAATATGAGCGCTGCGACGGTTCTGTTCGTTCTGAAGGCCGTGCTGGATGACGGCGGCAAGGGACCATTGTTGCTGACCACCCTGGGACCCGGGTTCACCGCCGCCCTGATGCTGGTCCACGCATGATGTGGCTTTGGGTCGTCCTCGCGGCCGTCGCGGCGCAGCGTCTGTGGGAACTGTGGCTGGCCGACCGGAATACGAAACGGCTGCTGGCCGAAGGCGCGGTCGAGGTCGGGGCCGCCCACTATCCGCTGTTCATCCTGCTGCATGCCAGCTGGCTGGCGGCGATCGCCATCGTCACGCCGTGGACCATGGTTCCGAACCTGTGGTGGATGGGCCTGTACCTCCTGCTCCAGCTCGGCCGGCTCTGGGTCATCTCGACCCTGGGGCGGTTCTGGACCACGCGGATCATTACCCTTCCCGCCGCGCCCCTCGTCCGGCGCGGACCCTACCGCCTTGTGCGGCATCCCAACTATGTAGTGGCGTCCCTTGAGATCGCCGTCCTTCCCCTGGCGTTCGGACAGGTCTGGATCGCTCTGGCCTGGAGCGTCGCCAACGCGCTACTGGTCGCCTGGCGAATCCGGATCGAGGATCGGGCGCTGAACGAGCGGCGATGATGTTGAAGAAGCGTTCCGTCTCCCTGTCCGGCCACGCCACCTCGGTGGCGCTGGAGGCGGAATTCTGGGCGGTGCTGGACGCAATCGCGGCGAACGGCGGCCTGTCCCGGGCCGGGCTGATGAAGCGGATCGACGAGCGCCGCGGTCGCACGCCCCTGGCCTCGGCCTGCCGCCTTCTGGCCCTGTCGTGGGCAGGCGGCGATCGATCCTTCAGCGAACAGGTTTCGACCGATTGACAGCCGTCAGGGTTGGCGCATGGTCTGCTTTCCAGAAGGAAAACCGCCGTGTTCGACAAGATCGACAAGACCCTGATCCCGCCTGCCCTCTTCGGGGGGCTGATCGCCATCGGACTGATCGGCGGCGGGGCCTTCATCGGCTCGGGCGTGGTCAACGCCCAGGTGGGCAACCGGCAGGTGACCGTGCGCGGCGTGGCCGAGCGTGATGTGGTCGCGGACCTCGCGGTCCTGACCCTCAGCTTCAAGGCGGCCAATGACGACCTGCCGATCGCCCAGGCGCAGATCGATCGGGATCTGGCGTTGGTGCGGGCCTTCCTGACACGGCAGGGCTATCCAGCCGAGCACATCACCATCGGTCGTCTGCAGGTGACCGACACCCGGGCGCGGGAATACGGGTCGACCGACAATGTGGTGCGCTACATCCTGTCCCAGGGCGTGACGGTGCGTACGACCGACGTGCAGCGCGTGGCCCAGACCGAGCGGGCGCTGAATGATCTGGTCCGCGAGGGCGTGCAGCTGGACTTCGCCGCCCCGACCTATGTCTTCACCAAGCTCAATGACGTCCGGCCGTCGATGATCGCCGAGGCGACGGCTTCCGCCCGGTCCGGGGCGGAACAGTTCGCCAAGGATTCCGGCGCGCCGCTGGGGCCCATCCGGCAGGCGACCCAGGGGTCGTTCGAGATCCTCGCCCGAGAGGACATCGACAGCGAATCCACCTCGTTGAACAAGCGGGTGCGCGTCGTCGCGACGGTCAGCTACCAGCTTCGCTGAGGCTCAGGTCGCGGGCGCCGGCTCGGGCGGCATGACGGGTGGATTGACGGACGGAACGTCCGGCAAGTCCGGCATCTTCGGCGCATCTGGCAGTTCCGGACGCGGCAGATCGATGTCGACCGAGACATCCGTGCCGTCGGGCGCTTCGATCGCGCCGCGGTTCGAGAAGACCACGACGGCGATGATGATAACGACAACCACGAGACCGCCGACGAGCAGGCCCATCCAGCTGCCGCCACCGTTGCGGGGCGGATTGTTGATCGTGGTGTGATGGACGACTTCGGGCCGCTCGGGCGGGGGTCTGCCGGGATCGGTCATCGGTCAGTTCGCCGCCGGAGCAGTCGGGAGCACGGCGGGCGCAGCGACCTCGGGCAGGTTGACGTCGACATTGATGTCCTTGGACTCGGGCGCGAGGCCGCCGCGGGCGAAGACGAAATACGCCACGATCGCCAGAACGACGACCAGTCCGCCGACGATGAAGGCGAGTCCGGTATTGCCGCCGCCGCTTGTGTTGTTGTCCGCCATGAAAACTCTCCCGTTGAACCCTGTGGCAAGCGGAACGGCGATCAGGCTTGGCGGTTCCTTGAGGCCCGGCGCACGCCGGCGCTGACATCCGGCGTCGTGCCCCTTATGTTCTCCTGATGAGTCTCCCCGACACCCCTGCCCCGCGCATTTCAGACCTCGCCCGCTCGCGCGGACCTGGCGGCGTCGCAGCGCCCGCCGTCGACTATCTGGCCGGCCTGAACCCTGAACAGCGGGAGGCTGTCGAGACGGTGGACGGGCCGGTGCTGGTGCTGGCCGGCGCCGGGACCGGCAAGACGCGGGTGCTGACCACCCGGCTGGCGCACATCCTGGCGACCGGGCGGGCGCGGCCGTGGGAACTGCTGGTCGTCACCTTCACCAACAAGGCCGCCCGCGAGATGCGCGAGCGGATCACCCATCTGATCGGGCCGTCGTCCGAAGGACTGCGCTGGCTGGGCACCTTCCACTCGGTGGCGGCGCAGATTCTGCGGCGACATGCCGAACTGGTCGGGCTGAAGTCGACCTTCACCATTCTCGACACCGACGACCAGGAGCGGGTCTGCAAACAGGTGCTGGAGGCCGAAGGGCTCGACACCAAACGCTGGACGCCCAAGTCGCTGAACGGGCTGATCGACCACTGGAAGAACCGCGGCTGGACGCCGGAGAAGTTGCCGCCGTCCGAGGATTTCGCCAACGGCAAGGGGCACGCGCTTTACGCCGCCTATCAGGCGCGGCTGGTCAGTCTGAACGCCTGCGACTTCGGCGACCTGCTCCTCCACAACCTGACGATCCTGTCTCAACATTCCGATATCGCAGAGGAATACCGGAGACGGTTCCGCTACATCCTGGTCGACGAATATCAGGACACCAACGTCGCCCAGTATCTGTGGCTGCGGCTGCTGACGTCCTCGACCGGCAATGTCTGCTGCGTCGGCGACGACGACCAGTCGATCTATGGCTGGCGCGGGGCCGAGGTGGACAACATCCTGCGTTTCGAGCGGGATTTTCCGGGCGCCAAGGTGGTCCGGCTGGAACGGAACTACCGCTCGACACAGCACATCCTCGGCGCAGCCTCCGGCCTGATCGCGGCCAACCGCGACCGGCTGGGCAAGACGCTGTGGACCGAGGACTCAAGCGGCGACAAGGTGCGCGTGCGGGGCGTCTGGGACGGCGAGGCCGAAGCGCGGCTGGTCGCCGACGAGATCGAGACAGCGCGGCGGGCGGGCACGCCCTATCAGGACATGGCGGTGCTCGTGCGCGCCTCCTTCCAGATGCGGGCGTTCGAGGAACGGTTCGTGTTGCTGGCCGTCCCCTACAAGGTCATCGGCGGGCCGCGCTTCTTCGAACGCGCCGAGATCCGCGACGCCCACGCCTATCTGCGGCTGATCCTGTCGGAAGACGACGACCTGGCCTTCGAGCGGATCGTCAATGTCCCCAAGCGCGGGCTCGGCGACACCTCGGTGCAGAAGGTGCTGCAGATCGCCCGGCTCTCGGGCGTCTCGGCGATGAGCGCCGTGCGCGACCTGATCGTCTCGGACGAGTTGCAGGCGCGGACGCGGACGGCCCTGTCGAACTTCGTGCGCGACATCGACCGCTGGCGGGCCTTCGCCCAGACCACGACCCACTGGGAGTTGACCGAGACCGTTCTGGAAGAGAGCGGCTACACCGACATGCAGAAGGCCGACCGGGCGACCGGCCAGACGCGGCTGGATAACCTCAAGGAACTGACGCAGTCGATGCAACAGTTCGAGACCCTCCCCGCCTACCTCGAGCACGTCTCGCTGGTCATGGACCTGGACCGAGGCGGCTCGGACGACGCGGTGCAGATCATGACCCTGCACGGGGCCAAGGGTCTGGAGTTCCCGCTGGTTTTCCTGCCGGGCTGGGAGGAAGGCGTCTTCCCGAGCCAGCGCAGCATCGACGAGAAGGGCGAAAAGGGCCTCGAGGAGGAACGCCGCCTGGCCTATGTCGGCGTGACCCGGGCCAAGTCAGACGCCCGAATTTCGTTCGCCGCCAACCGGCTGGTCTACGGCCGCTGGACCTCGCAACTGCCCAGCCGGTTCGTGGATGAACTGCCGATCGATCACGTCGAGGCCGAGAGCGACACCGGCTACTACGGCGTCACCCCCGGGATGAAGGACGCCAAGTCCCGCTGGGACGAGATGCCGACCTTCGGCGCCGGCTACGCCTCCCCCGGCTGGAAGCGGGCCCAGTCGTTCACGGCGGGCCGGGCGCCGGCGGCGAAGCCGGCCCGGCATACGCTGATCGAGGGCGACGGCCGGCTGGTGGCGACGGCCGATCCGAAGGCCGGCGGCGACTGGGCGCTGGGCGAACGTGTCTTCCACCAGAAATTCGGCTACGGCGCGGTCAAGGCGATCGAGGGCAACAAGTTGCTGATCGACTTCGAGAAGGCCGGCGAGAAGAAGGTGATTGATACCTTTGTGGAGAAGGCCTGAGGCCTAGGCCCGCAAATCCAGCAGGCGGAGGGTCTGGACGGCGACCGCGGGATTGACCTTCCGGGGCTCCAGCCGGGCGTTCGGATCGGTCTCGGCCGTCGAGCCGAAGGGGCCGGACCGCGGATGGGCCGGGTCGATGTTCTTCTTCGCGTTGTCGACGTCCGTGCAGTTGCGGCAGCTGTAGCCGTTGACAAGGACGGGCGCCGGATAGTCGCCGCTGATCGCCATTTTGAAGACTCCCCTGCGGGTCCGGATTGCGGACCGTCGCACGGTATTCGTTGCGGACCGCTGAAAGGTTACATCAGCCCCGTTTGCGCAGCGTCTCCCAGACTCCCACGCCCACCAGAACCGCCGTCGCCGCCATCGCCAGCCCCAACGGCGTCAGCAGCGGCAGGGCGAAGGCAAGGGCGGCGAGAGCCGCGATCCCGGTCAGCCGGGACGGCGACCACATCCCGAAGGCGGCGAGCTTGAAGGCCTGGGCTCCGATCAGGAACAGCAGGGGGCCGCCGATCACGATCCCGGCGGTCGCGAAATCGACGGGGCCGTTCGGATGGCTGAGCGACAGTTCATCGCCCACGGCGGTGATCACGATGCCGGCGACGACGAGGATCGGGGCGTAGGTATAGGCGCGGCGGGCCACCCGGCCGGTGTCGCTGGAATGGGCGATGACGTCGGAGGCGGCGTCGTGGGCCTTACTGAACCAGATCCACCACATGGCCAGGGTGCCGATGAAGGCTGTCGCGAAAGCCGCCACGACCGGCGGCGTCCACTCCAGACCGGCGAAGGTCGCGCCGGTGACGAGGACGGACTCGCCCAGACAGATGATGATGAACAGGCCGACCCGTTCGGCCATGTGACCGCCCTCGACCGCCCAGTCGGCGGTGTGAGAGCGGCCAAGGCCCGGGACCCAGAAATAGAAGGCGGGCGCGGCGAACTCGCCCATAACGGCGACCAGCCAGAGCGCCAATCGGGTCTCTCCGTCCGTCAGGCCGCCGGCGATCCACAGAATGCCGCCCGCGACCGCCCAGATGCAGATGCGCTGGAAATTCAGACGCAGGGCCTCGTCGGCCCGGACGGCCCAGAGGGTGAACAGGCCACGGCCGACCTGGATCGAGACGAAGGCGCAGGCGAAGACCAGGCCCTTGTCGCCGAAGGCCTGCGGCAGGGAGGTCGACATCACCAGACCGGCGCCCATCAGCAGGAACAGCATCAGGCGCACCAGCGGCCGCTCGGGGTCCAGCCAGTTCGTGATCCAGCTGGTGTCGATCCAGGCCCACCACAGGGCGCCCAGCAGGATCGCCGCCTGCAGCACGCCCGACCAGGTCAGATGTTCCAGCAGGGTGTGGGACAACTGGGTGATGGCGAAGACGAAGACGAGGTCGAAGAACAGTTCGACGAAGCCGACGCGGGCATGGCCGCCGTCCCTGTGCCTGAGCAGGTTCGCCGCCATCGGATTCCAACCCTTCGTTAAGCCTGAGGGCCGACCCTGCAACGGTGCATGAGTCCCGTCCAGACATGGCCCTGACCGACCCTGCCCCCAGCCTGTGGGAGCGGGTGATCTGCGGCGTGATCATCGCCATGCTGACCGGCGCCCTGATCGGGCCGGTGTTCGCGCCCCTGCAGCAGGAGACGCCGGTCCTGCGGATGGTCTGGTTGCCGGCCTATGCCGCCATCATCGGCCTGCTGCTGTTCCGGATTGACCGGCTGTGGCGGGCATGGCCGGCGATGATCGCCATCGTGGCGCTGGTGGGCCTGGCCTTCGCCTCGCGCTACTGGTCGCTCGACTTCGCCACGACCATGCGGCGGGTGATCGCGCTCGCGATCAGCTGCGGCTTCGCCCTGTATCTCGGCGCGGTATTCCGTGGGCCGCATCTGCCGCGGCTGCTGATGCACACCGCCCTGTTCATGGCGGTGGGCAGTCTGGTGATGGTGTTCGCCTTCCCCTCCATCGGCGTGCACCAGTTCGACAATGCGGGCCTGTGGCGCGGCCTCTGGTACGAGAAGAACCAGATGGGGGCGGTGATGGTCATCGGCGCCACCGCCGCCGCCGCCTGCCTGGCCTCGCCCGATCCGCGCCGGCTGCTGCCGGCCGTGGCGCTTGCCCTGTCCAGCGGTCTGGTGCTCGCGACCCAGTCCAAGACCTCCCTGCTCTGTCTGGTGGTGGGGCTCGGCCTGATCGGCGGCTTCTGGGCCCTGAGACGCGGCGGCGCCGCCTTTTCCGTCATCGCCATCTGGTGCGCGGTCGTGCTGGCGGGCCTTGGGGTCTGGATCTGGGACACCCATTCGGTGGCGGTGCTTGAGGCGCTCGGCAAGGATCCATCGCTGACCGGCCGCACCGAGATCTGGGACAGCCTGATGCGCAAGGTCGCCGACCGGCCGTGGACGGGCTACGGCTACGGCGCCTTCTGGGGCCGGATCGGGGAGTCGCCGCCTGCCGACTGGGTGCGCAAGGAGACCGGCTGGATCGTGCCGTCAGCGCACAACGGCTGGATCGATCTGCTGGTCCAGCTGGGCTGGCCGGGGGCGGTTCTGGTCGGCGCCCTGATGGCCGGAACGGCCCTGATCGCCGTGCTGCGCTGCATGGGTTCGGGTCTGCGCGAGGGATGGTGGGGGCTCGGATTCCTGGCCGCCTTCTTCGTGCTGAGCCTGTCGGAGAGCATTCTCATGGCGCACCAGGGCCTGCCCTGGGTGCTGTTCCTGGCGGTGCTGACGCGGGCCGTGCTGCCGTCGCCGCAGCCGGTGGCCGCCCCGCTTGTGGAGAAGCGCCGCCGGGCCTACCAGACCGGTCCCCGAATCGTTTCACAGTATCGCTATGGGTCCCAACGCCGCGCCTTCCCTGTTCGATGATCTGCCCGAGCCGCAAGGTCCGGCGCCGACGCCTGCGCCGCCGTCGAACGACTTGACCCCGCCCGACCCCGCCCTCACGCCCCAGGCCGCGGCTCCGCGGCCTGAACCGGAGCCCGTCCGCGCCGCCCCTGCCCCGTCTGCGCCGCCGCTGGCCGGCAGCTATTCGGCCTCGTCGATCGAAGTGCTGGAAGGGCTGGAGCCCGTCCGAAAACGCCCCGGCATGTATATCGGCGGCACCGACGAGCGGGCGCTGCACCACCTGTTCGCCGAGGTTCTGGACAACGCCATGGACGAGGCCGTGGCCCGCCATGCGAAACTGATCACCGTCGACCTCGACGCCGAAGGCTGGCTGTCGGTCAAGGACGACGGCCGTGGCATCCCGGTCGACCCGCACCCGAAACACCCGGGCAAGTCGGCGCTGGAAGTGGTCATGACCGTCCTGCACTCGGGCGGGAAGTTTTCCGGCAAAGCCTATGAAACCTCAGGCGGTTTGCACGGCGTCGGCGTCTCCGTCGTCAACGCCCTGAGCGAGCGGCTGGACGTCACGGTCTGGCGCGACGGCCATGAGTGGACGCAGTCCTTCAGCCGCGGCCTGCCCCTCGGTTCGATCGTCCAGGGCGGCGCCTCGAAGAAGAAGGGCACCCTGATCCGGTTCAAGCCGGACGAGGAAATCTTCGGCGTCGGCGCGGCCTTCAAGCCGGCCCGACTGTTCCGCATGGCGCGCTCCAAGGCCTATCTGTTCCGCGGCGTCGAAATCCGCTGGACCTGCGCGACCGAGCGGATCACCGACCAGACCCCGGCGGAGGCGGTCTTCCACTTCCCCAATGGACTGGCGGACGCCCTGGCCGAGCGGATCGGCGATCTGGAGACGGTCACGCCGGCCTTCTCGGGACGCGTCGAACGCAAGGGCGAGGCCGGGGCGGTCGAATGGGCCGTGAGCTGGTCGCCGATCGGCTTCGGCGAGGCCGACGGCTTCGTCTCCTCCTATTGCAACACGGTCTCGACACCCGACGGCGGCACCCACGAGGCCGGCTTCCGCGCCGCGCTGGTGAAGGGCCTCAAGGCCTATGGCGAACTGACCAATGAGAAACGCGCCGGGCTGATCACGGCCGAGGACGTCATCGCCAACGCCGGGGCCATGATTTCGGTCTTCATCCGCAATCCGGAGTTCCAGGGCCAGACCAAGGACCGGCTGTCATCACCGGACGCCCAGCGGCTGGTCGAACAGCTGATGCGCGATCCGCTGGACCACTGGCTGACCGAGAGCCCGAAACAGGCCAACACCCTGCTGGGCTTCGTCATCGAGCGGGCCGAGGACCGGCTGAAGCGTCGCAAGGACAAGGAAGTCCAGCGGGCCCAGGCGACGCGCAAGCTGCGCCTGCCCGGCAAGCTGTCGGACTGTTCGCGCCAGTCGGCCAACGGCACCGAACTGTTCATCGTCGAGGGCGACTCGGCCGGCGGCTCGGCCAAACAGGCGCGCGACCGCACCACCCAGGCCATCCTGCCCCTGCGCGGCAAGATCCTGAACGTCGCCTCGGCCACGGCCGACAAGCTGCGCGCCAATATCGAACTGTCGGATCTGGCCCTCGCCCTGGGCGTCCAGCCGGGCAGCCGGTTCAACATCGAGGACCTGCGCTACGAGCGGATCGTCATCATGACCGACGCCGACGTGGACGGCGCCCATATCGCGGCCCTGCTGATCACCTTCTTCTACCGCTCCATGCCCGAGACCATCCGTCAGGGCCGGCTGTTCATGGCCCTGCCCCCGCTCTACCGGATCAGCGCTGGCCCCCTGAGCGAATACGCCCGCGACGACGCCCACCGCGACGAGCTGCTGGCCACCGTCTTCAAGGGCAAGAAGGTCGAGATCGGGCGGTTCAAGGGCCTGGGCGAGATGATGGCCTCCCAGCTCAAGGAGACCACCATGGACCCGAAGAAACGCACCCTCGCGCGCGTCACCGTGCCGGCCTCCGAAGACGAGATCGAGGATCTGGTCGAGCGGCTGATGGGCAAGAAGGCCGAGGCGCGGTTCCAGTTCATCCAGGACAACGCCCAGTTCGCGGTGGCCGATCTGGACGTGTAAGGAAACCGGATGCGGTTTCTGCTGGCCCTTCTGACCCTGCTGACGGTTTCGGTCCCCATCGCCGGGGCGCAGGAAGCGCCGGCCGCCATCGAGTCATGGTCGCTCGAACGGATGAGCCGGATGGGCGAGGCCATCGCGGCGCAGGACCGGGCGGCCATCGCCGCCGGAGAACGGCTCCGTCGGAACTTCAATGACGAGGATCCGCCCGGCCTCGTCGGATGGATCGCCATTGCCGAGGGCGAGACCCAACGCGTGCGATTCCTTACGGCCCCCGACGGTGAACTCCAGGCCGGCTGGGATGTAGTGGTTACACGGAACCGGGCCGGTCCGGTCACGGTTCCCGCCGATACAAGCCTGACCGCTGACGAACGGGCCCAATATGCGGCGAGGCGAACCGCAGCGGCCAATGTTGGCGCGGAGCGATGCGGGCGGTACAACATCTTCGCCCTCCGGGATCCTGACGGCGATGACTGGCTGGTCTGGCTCCTCGCTAACGCCAACGACCTGAGAACCGTGCCGATCGACGGCCATTTCCGGTTCCGCATCAGCAGCGACGGTTCGACGCTGATCCGCCGGGATCGCCTGTCGACCCACTGCGCGATTCATCCCCGATCGGCGAATACCGTCCAGATGACCCTGATGAGTCCGGGGGGAACGCCGCCGAGCGAGGCGATCGTCTATGTCTCGATCATGCACGGCTTTCCGATCGCGGTGGAGAACAGTCCGACGACCTTCGTGCTGATCGACGGGACCGATGTAACCGAGGTCACGCCGCGAAACGACCGCCGCCGCAGACGCCGCTAGGACGAACCGCCACTCAGGCGGTGGCGACGACCGCCACCTTCGGCGTCAGCCCCGCCAGCTTGCGGTTCAGCTGGTCCCGGAGGAACAGCAGCGCCACGCCGGCCTGCAGCAGGGCGGAGGCGGCCGAGGCCCACCACAGATGTTCCAGTTTCGCCCAGGGCTGGACCGACAACCAGAAGGCGGCCGAGGTGAAGGCGATCAGGCGCAGCACGCCGCCGACCAGCGCCGGGCGTGTGTCGCCCAGCGCCTGGAAGGTCCCCGAGGCGGTGAAGATCAGGCCCGTCCCGATGAAATTGAGCGATACGATCCGCAGATAGGTCGCCGCGACCTCGGCGACAGCCGGATCGGGTGCGAACGGGGCGACCAGCAGGCGCGACTCGAACAGGCAGAGTGCTGTCAGGCAGGCCATCAGGAACGAACTCATCACCGCGGCGTCGCGCACCGTGCGGCGGACCCGGTCGGGCAGCCCCGCCCCGAAATTCTGGCCGGCGACCGGCGCGACGGCGAAGGAGATGGCCATCGCCGGCAGGAAGATGGCCTGCATGACCCGCGACCCCACTCCGAAACCGGCCTGGGCCTCGCTGCCGAAATTGCGAATCACGGAATAGACCACGCCCATGGTGAGGAACATGAGCAGGAATTCGACCGCAGAGGGCAGGCCGATGCCGACGATCCGCGTCAGGATGGCAGGGCTGGGCCGGTCGAGCCGCAGGGGCGCTTTCATCAAGGTCTGGACCCGGCCGAACAGCCAGACGGAGCCGACGAAACCCGCCCCGGCGGCGATGGAGCTGGCGAGGCCCGCGCCGAAGGCGCCGAGGGGAAGGCCCGACCCCCAGCCGGCGATCAGAATGGGGGCGAGGACGGCGTTCAGCAGAACGGTGCCCGTCTGGACCAGCATGGTCGGTCGGACGACCCCGGCCGCGCGCAGCGCGGCGCCCATGGCTCCCGTGGGGAACATCAGGGCCAGAGCGGGCAGGAAGCCGTGCAGATAGGCCTTGCCCTGAACGGCCGTGGCGGCGTCGGCCGCCAGCGCCTCGATCGCCCGCCCGCCCAGTCCGTAACCGAGCACAAGGGTCAGGATGAACAGGCCGACGGACAACAGCATCGACTGGCGATAGACGCCGTCCACCTCGCTGAAATCCTTGCCGCCGATGGCGCGGGCGATCAGCGAGAGCGAGCCGACGCTGACCATCTGCGCCGCCGCCATCACCAGAAAGAAGACCACCCCGGCGAGGCCCACGCCGGCGAGGGCGTCCGGACCGACCGAACCGACGAAATACAGGTCGATCAGGAAATAGAGCGTCTGGAACAGCAGGCCCAGGCCAATGAAGGCCGCCATACCGATCAACTGCTTGCTGATGGAGCCCTGGGTGAGGTCGTGTTGCATTTCGGGTCGCCCGGCGTCGCACATGGCCTGTCCATGCCGAACCGCCAATATTTACCCGGGTAAAACGAGCGCGTCAATATTACCCGGATATATAATGGTCAGCAGCTCGACGCCGCCCCGTAACGGGTCACGACACCGGTCGCCCGGGCGGCATCGAGGTCCAGCACCGTCATCCGGTCGTATTCGCAGTCAGCCATATCGGCCGCCTCCGCATAGCCCAGGGCCCGCGCGATCAGGGGGATGGTATTGCTGTGGCCGACCACCAGCACGACGGCGTCGTCCGGATAGCTCTGGATGCGGGCGACGATGGCGGCGACATGACCCGCGGTTCCACCCTCGAAGGCAAAGACCTCGGGCGTCACCGAATGATAGGCGGCGGTCGGCGCGGCGGTCAGGCCGGTGCGCTGGAGCGGACTGATGAAGACGTGATCGGGATGGAAGTCAGCCAGGGCTTGCGAAAGGGCCTCGGCCCTGGCCACACCCGCCTCGGACAGCACCGGATCGGCGCTGGCGTCGGCCTTCTCGGCATGCCGGACCAGAACCACGGTCTGGGCCATGGCTGAGCCGAAGGTCGTCAGCGACAGCACGGCCGCGAGCAGGAGGCGTTTCATCGTCTCAAATCCCCGTTTCCCGACAGACTGGCGGGCGGCGGAGCGGCTGTCGAGGGATCAGTTCGCCTGCCACTCGCCGGGCTGGGCGAAGGCCGGCTCGCCGCTGACCTCGGCATAGACCGAGCTGAGGTCCTCGAACACACGGTTCCAGGAGAACTGCTCGACCGTGCGCAGGCGGGCGGCGACGCCGAGGGCCTCGACATCGCGGGCGAACAGGGCCTCGATGGCCGCCGCGTAGTGGCGCGGATCAGCGCTTTTCGCCAGCTGCCCGACAGTGTCGTCAACGGTCTCCTTGACCCCTCCGGCGTTGACGCCGACGACCGGACGGCCGCAGGCCATGGCCTCCAGCACGATCAGGCCGAACGGCTCCTTGTCATTGGCGTGAACGAAGGCGTCGCAGGAGGCGATGATCTTCGCCACGGCCTTGGGATTGGCCTCGTAAGGCAGGGAGATGACGCGGTCCTCGGCCGGCATGCCGGCGCCGGCGCCGACCAGGACCAGATGGTAGGGGGCTCCGAGCGCCTGAACGGCCTGGATCAGGACGTCGATGTTCTTTTCGCGGGCCGGACGGCCGGCGAAGCACAGCAGCCGCGCCGAGGCGGGCAGGCCGAGCTTCTTCAGCAGCCAGTCGCGGTCGCCCCGGTCCGGACGGAAGGTGTCGATCTCGACGCCCAGCGGCCGGATCACGATATTGCCGACGCCCGCCTCTTCCAGGCGACGGGCGATGTAGCGGCTGGGCGAGATGACGCGGTCGAACTGGCCGAACAGACGGGCCCAGCGCTTTTCGACCGGCTTCTTGGCCCATTCGCCGAAATGCAGGGCGGCGAGGCCGGCCGGATCGGAGTGACAGAAGCCGACGACCGGGCAGCCGGCGCGCTGGCCGGCGGCGAGGGCCCCCTGCCCCGGCGTATAGGGGTCACCCGCCTCGATGATGGAAGGGTTCAGCGACGCGACCCATGCGGCCCAGCGACTCACCGAGGTGGGCCAGCGGTAGCCGTCGCCGAAGGGCAGCTTCGTCGCGTGAAGCTGCACGATGCCGTCGTCGCCGGCCTTGTGGTGGGCGCCGGGCACGACCAGCGAATGGGCCACGCCGGGGCGGTTCGCTTCCAGCCAGGCCTTCTTCGACAGGAGGTAGCGCTTCACCCCGCCGGACCGCGGCGCATAGAGCATGGTGGTGTCGACCAGCCGGGGACGGCCGTCCTCGCCGGCGGCCTTGGTCGCCGCGAGCGTCTCGGAAACCTCTTCGTCCCAGCCCGGGAACAGGCGCAGCTCGCCCTCCTGCACCTCGAGACCCGCGAGGGTCATGAGTTCCCGTTCAGTGGCGCTGATACTTGATGCGCCGGCGCGCCGGACCCGTCTCTGAATGCGACGGGCCTTGCGGACCTTGGACATGTGCGACTTCACCATCTCCGGCCCGTAACGCCGCCGAAGGCGAAGCTCAAGCGCTGTCCGACGGCGGAGCGTCTTCCGAGGGCGAAATACCGCGGCGGGCGAGGGCTTCGCGGAGCAGGCATTCGACCTGGGCATTGACCGAGCGCAGTTCGGCGGCGGCCAATCGCTCGACCGCCACCATCACCCCCGGGGAGGCGCGCATCAGGAAAGGCTTTCTGGGCCTGGCCATGGATCAGCCGTACAGGGTGCCGGTATTGATCACAGGCTGCGCCTCCCGATCGGCGCACAGCACCACGAGCAGGTTCGAGACCATGGCCGCCTTGCGGTCCTCGTCCAGGTCGACGACGCCGCGCTCGTTCAGGTCCGCCAGCGCGTTCTCGACCATGGCCACCGCGCCCCTGACGATCAGCCGCCGGGCCGAAAGGATGGCTTCAGCCTGCTGGCGGCGCAGCATGACGCCTGCGATCTCGGGCGCGTAGGCAAGGTGGGCCAGGCGCGCCTCATCGACGGCCAGACCCGCGGCGGCGACACGATTGACCAGTTCATCACGCAGGCGGGCGGCGACGTCTTCCGCATCGGCGCGCAGCGTCATCTCGGAGTCAGCCCCTTCTTCGCCGTGGTCGTAGGCATAGTGGGAGGCGATGTCGCGCAGCGCCGTATCGACCTGGATGGCCACAAAGGCCTCATAGTCGTTGACGTCGTACAGGGCCTGGGCGGAATCCCGGACCCGCCAGACCACATTGGCGGCGATCTCGATCGGATTGCCGCGCTTGTCATTCACCTTCAGCTTGTCGCTGGTCAGGTTCCGGACCCGCAGGGAGATTTTCTTGCGGCTGTACCAGGGCAGGACCCACCGCAATCCGGTCTTGCGATCAGTGCCCCGATAGTCGCCGAACAGCATGATCGCCATGCCCTCGTTCGGCTGGAGCGAATAAAGACCGCAGATCAACAGCAGGCCGACCACGGCGACGGTGACGCCCGCCACGACCAGAAGTCCGGGCTCCCCGGCCTGTACAGCGATGCTGACCGGCCCGGCGATCATCAAAACCAGGCCGACCAGCAACATGAGGATGCCATTGGTCGTGCTGGCCGGGCGTTCGGTGGATCTGGAGTGTTCGTGGGTCATCCTTGCCTCCCAACTTCGATATGAAAGTGATATCATTGTGATCGCGTCTTTGGCAATAGCCGCGCTTGCCGAACGCGCCCCGTTCGCGCGTTCGGCCTTGCATTCGCCTCAAATTCGAGAAACTTGAGGCAGGCTGACACGGTCCCTGTTAGAGGATCGCCGGCGTCTCTGCGTGTGTCGTCCACAGGGGTTTCTACCGAATGCGTATTCTACTCGCGACCGCGGTTGCGATCGCTCCCCTGCTGGCAGCCACCGGCGCCATGGCCGAAGTCGTGATCACGACGGTTCGGACGACGCCGATCACGACGTCGAACGCGAACGACTCAGGCACAGCCGACAGCATCCGGATTTCCGGCAGCGGCGGTATCTCCATCGCGTCGGGAACCGCGGTCACGGTGAATTCCAACCATAACTTCACCATGGAAGGCACCAGCTCGATCACCATGTCGCCGGCGGCCACCGGGGCGACGGCAGTGCTGATCAATCCGGGCGTTACCGCCGACGTCACCATCGGGTCGAGCATTACGATCCTCGACACGATCGAGACCTATCCCGACTCGGACAATGACGGCGACATCGACGGGCCCTGGGCGACCGGCTCCGGCCGGTACGGCGTCCGCTACGCGGCCGGCGCGCCCGTCACGGGCAATCTGATCATCAGCAACCTCGCCTCCATCGGGGTCGACGGGAACAGCTCCTACGCCCTCTCGATCGAATCCCGCCTGATCGGCAACCTCCAGTCCCAGGGCAACGTCCGCGTGTTCGGCGACAATTCGGTCGCCATCCGGACCCTCAGCGGCGTGACGGGGAATGTCACCCTGCTGGGCACGGTGACGGCGCGCGGCCTGAACACCTCGGCGGTCTCCATCGGCGGCGACGTCGGGGGCCGGCTGACGTTGCAGGGTGAAATCAACGCGACGGGCTACCGCTACACCAGCCTGGGCAATGAAGCCTTCGAGTCGAAGCTCGACGCCGAGGACAAGCTGCAGGGCGGCCCCGCGGTCATCATCGCGGGCAACGTCGCCGGCGGCGTGGTCGTCGACCGCGCCCCGACCGATGCCGACACGGCAAACCCCGATGAAGACGCCGACGGGATCGCCGACAGCACCGAGGGCGCCGGCAACATCAACAGCTATGGCGCCGCGCCGGCCATTATCGTCGCTTCGACGACCCAGAACATCACCCTCGGCGTCGTCGGAACCGGGGACAACGAGTACGGTTTCATCAACCGCGGCACGGTCACGGGCCAGGGCGTCTATGAAGGCATCACGGCGAACGCGATCGTGTTCGGCGGCAACGCCGGCCAGTCGGTGACCATCCAGGGCGGCGTGCGCAACCAGGGCACGGTCGCCGCCCTCGGCAACGGCGCCAGCGCCACGGCCTATCGTTTTGGCGTCGGGGCCTCCACGCCTCGCTTCGTCAACGTCGGCAACATCACGGGCGGCGTCGCCAGCGAGGTCGCCGCCAACGCCGTCGCCATCCAGATCGACGCGGGCGCCTCCCTGCCCAGCTTCACCAACAACGGCAACATCCTGGCTTCGGCGGGCGGCGGCGCCGCCACGGTGACCGCCATCAACGATCTCAGCGGTACGCTGGCGTCGATCACCAACACCCGCTCGCTCCAGGCGACCCTGAATCCCAATGCGGCCGGTGATCCGGTCACGGGCACCTCGACCGCCATCAACGTCGCCGCCAATACGACGGGCGTCACCATCCTCCAGACGGGCGTTGCGGCCACGGCCACCGCCCAGGACCCGGACACGGACGGCGACGGCGTGCCGGACAGTGTTGAGCCGATCATCGTCGGCGACATCAGGCTCGGCTCGGGCGCCGATACGGTCGACATACGCAACGGCGTTGTCTTCGGCGATATCAATTTCGGCCTGGGCGCCGATACCCTTTCGATCTCGGGCGGCTCGATCGTCCGGAGCGCCCTGTCGGATGCGGGAGGCGACCTGACCATCAATGTGACGAACGGTATCCTCGATGCCCGCCACACGACGCTTCTCGACGTGACCACGCTCAACGTCGGCGCGGCCGGCGACCTCATCATCACCGTTGACCCCGCGAACAGCGCTTCGGGCGGCTTCAACGTTTCCGGCGCCGCAACCCTCGCGGACGGCGCCGGCCTCGGCGTCCGGTTCACCTCGCTGCTCGCAGCGCCCGCACGGTTCACGCTGATCGATGCGGGGACGCTGAATTACGGCGCCATCGACCTCGGCTCGATCGAGGATAATTCGCCGTACCTTTACATGGTTGAAGCCGGCGCGAACGTTCCAGCGGGTCAGGTCTTCGTCGATGTACGCCGACGCACCGCCGAGGAGGCCGACTTCATCCCGGTCGAGGCGGCGATGTACGACTCCTTCTATACGGCCCTGGGCGGCGCCGGCGCGGCGAACGTCCGCAATGCCTTCCTGGCCCAGACGGGACGCGAGGACTTCATCGACCTGTATGAGCAACTGCTTCCCGACCATGCGGGCGGGCCCTTGCTCTCGCTGTCGTCGGGCGTGGACGCGGTGACGCGCGCGCTCACCGGCCGGAACGCCTCGGCGGCTCCCGGCGAGACCAGCGCCTGGGTGCAGGAAATCAATTTCTACGCCGACAAGGACAAGACCGACACCTACGGCTTCCGTTCGGAAGGGTTTGGGGTCGCCGGCGGGATCGAGCGCGGTTCCGGCCTTGGCGCGGTCGGCCTTTCGGTGGCCTTCACATCTTCCGACCTCGAGGATCCCGAGTCGGCCGCAGAGGAAGTCCTGACGGCCAGCCTGCTCGAGCTGGGCCTCTACTGGCGCGCACAGGGCCAGTACTGGACCACCTGGGCGCGCGCCGCTGCCGGCTATGCGACCTTTGAATCCGAGCGCCGCTTCGTCGGCGCCGGGCTGAACCTGACCAACGAATCAGACTGGTCGGGCATCACCCTCGCGGCCGCCGGCGGCGTCTCGTACGAGCGCAACTTCGGACGGTTCAGCATACGGCCCGAGGCCTATGCCGAATTCTTCTCGCTCAGCGAGGACGGCCACGTCGAAAGCGGCGGCGGCGACGGCTTCGACCTCGAGATTGACGACCGGGACGGTCACCTGTTCTCGGCGACGGCGGCCATCAATGTCGGGATGTCGATGGGCGAGGACAACTGGCTTCGGCCCGAGCTCCGTGTCGGCTGGCGCCAGAACATCTCGGTCGATCCGGGCGAGACCATCGCCCGCTTCCGCTCGGGCGGCCCGGACTTCACGCTCGACGGCGGTTCGATCGAAGGCGGCGGACCGATCGTCGGCTTCCGCCTGAACATCGGCAACGAACTGGGCATGCTGTCCATCAACGCCGACGCCGAAATGATCGAGGACTACATCCGCTACATGTTGTTCCTGCGAGCCAGCTTCCGGTTCTAGAATACGGGAAACCTGCAGGTTTCAGCGGACGGGCGGCTAGCTCAGCTGGTCAGAGCACCTCGTTTACACCGAGGGGGTCGGGGGTTCGAACCCCTCGCCGCCCACCAGCCGTCTGCGGGGTGCAGCCTGCCCTCCTCCCCGGTCAGACTGCGTTCACCATTGCCGGTTAACCCTGCGCCACAGGGAGAAGGCGTCATGATCAAGACCATCAAATCCGGCGCGACAATCGTCGCCGTAGTCGGCGTCAGCCTGATGCTCCAGGGCTGCCTCGTGGGAGCCGTCGTGGGTACGGCCGGCGCGATCGTCGGCGGAGCGGCCAAGGCCACCGGGGCCGTCGTCGGCGCCGGCGTCGATGCCGTCACGACCTCGGACGAGGAAACCCGCGCCAGGCGGGAGCGCGAAGAGCGAGCCCGGGAGCGCGAACAGCGCCGCTGTGAGCAGCGCCAGCGTCAGGGCCGCGACTGCTAGACTAGAGCGTCAGCACGCAGCGTTCGTGGATGGTCGGCCGGGAGACCGTGATCCGGCTCAGGCCCGGCCACCCGGGTTTCAGCCGGCCGGCGAACCACAGACACAGGTGCTCCAGCGACGGCAGTTCCAGACCGGCGTGTTCATTGAGCATCCCATGGTCCAGCGCCTCGGCCGCTGCCTTCAGGGCGCGATCCAGGGCGCCGAGATCGGCGACCCAGCCATGTTCGGCGTCCAGCACCTCGCTGCGCACCGTAGCCTCGACCTGGAACGAATGGCCGTGGATGCGGCGGTAGGGGCTGCCCTCCGGCTCGCTCGGAAAGTGGTGGGCCGCATCGAAGGTGGCGGCCTTGGTGATCTCGAAAACGCTCATCTTACGCCGATGTATTTGTGGGTCTGGACGCTGAGGCGCCATTTCGGATGGGTCAGGCAGTAGTCGATGGCCGCCTCGGTATTGATCGCCTGGTCGGGACCATCCATGGGCTGGAGCCAGAAGCGTTCGAAGGCGAGGTGTTCGAACCGGTCGGGCATGGCCGTGGGTTGGGGAAAGACGAGCTTGAGCTCCTGTCCGGAGGTCTGGAGCACCGGCGCTTCGGCCTTGGGACTGATGCAGATCCAGTCGATCCCGGACGGCGCGGCGAGCGTGCCATTGGATTCAATGGCGATCTCGAAGCCGCGCGCGTGCAACGCGTCGATCAGGGCGGCATCCAGTTGCAACAGGGGTTCTCCACCCGTGCAGACGACCAGCTTCGGGTCCCCTGCCCGTCCGCGCCACAGGGCGGCGACGTGATCCGCCAGGGCCTCGGCCGAAGTGAACTTGCCGCCACCGTCGCCGTCCACGCCGACGAAATCCGTGTCGCAGAAGGTGCAGACGGCGTTCGCCCGGTCGCGCTCCAGCCCGCTCCACAGATTGCAGCCGGCGAAGCGCAGGAAGACGGCGGGCCTTCCGGCCTGTCCCCCCTCGCCCTGCACCGTCAGGAACACCTCCTTGGCGGAATAGGTCATGCGGCGACCCATTCCGCATGACCGCTCGCGCGCAGTTCGCAGGCCGGGCAGTCGCCACAGCCATAACCCCAGGGATGGCGATGCGTCCGGTCGCCGCGATAGCAGGTATGCGAAGCCTCAATGATCAGGTCGACCAGCGCCGCGCCGCCGATGCGGTCCGCCAGCGCCCAGGTCTCCGCCTTGGTCAGGGCCATCAGCGGGGTTTCGATCACGACCGGCTTGTCCAGCCCGAGGCTGAGCGCCGCAGCCATGGCGTCGATGGTGTCACGGCGGCAGTCCGGATAGCCCGAATAGTCGGTCTCGCACATGCCGCCGATCATCACGTCCAGACCGCCCCGATCCGCCAGGGCGGCGGCGCAGGTCAGGAAGACCAGATTGCGGCCGGGCACAAAGGTGGTCGGCAGGCCGCGGGCGTCCATCTCGATGGCCCGGTCGGCGGTCAGGGCGCTTTCGGCGATACGGCCGTAGCCGGTCAGGTCGACGACGTGATCCGGTCCCAGCCGATCGGCCCATTGAGGCAAGACCGCCGCCATCCCCTCGCGAACCGCGAGCCGGGCCTCCATCTCGACGACATGGCGCTGGCCGTAGTCGAAGCCGACCGTCTCGACCCGCCCGTACCGCTCGAGCGCCCATGCCAGACAGGTCGCGCTGTCCTGTCCGCCCGAGAACAGGACGAGGGCCGATTTCACGGACGTAGGCAGGGTATCGCTCATGACAAACCTGCGGTCGGCCTGTCGGCCGCGCGCATGGACAAAGGGGATGGGCCGCTGATTGGCGGGGCGGGCCTTCTACACCAGCCCCGCTGGCAGAGCAAAAGCGGCTCAAAAATGGCGGTTACCGCCTTAACCCTTCTGCAAACGGTTCTGATCCACAGTGCCGAGGTCCCAGTGGAGTAGCGGCCCGTCATGCCGACCCTTGAAGTCCTGACTGAACGCGCCGAGGCCGTGTCGCCCCAGACGCCGGGAATCGACGTCTTCGCGCGCTTCGAGCGCGAACCCGACACCCTGGTGATCCCGGTCGTCGAGAACGGCCGACCGGTCGGCCTGATCGAACGCAACGCCTTCCTGCTGAAACTCGCCAGCCCCCTGGGTCACGCCCAGTACGCCATGCGCCCGGTCCTGCACGTCATGGATCCCGAGCCGGCGGTCGTGGAAGCGGGCGTCAGCATCGACGCCTTCTGCGACGTCCTGCTGAAAGGCGGCCCGGCCGCCCTCCTGCGGGGTTTCATCGTGACCCGCGAAGGCCGCTATCACGGCGTCGGCACGGCCGGCTCCCTTCTGCAGGCGGTCAACGAACTCCAGCGCCAGCAGAACCTCGAACTGGCCGAACAGGCCCGGGTGTTGACCGACACCCGGACCCAGGCTCTCGCCTCGGCACGGGACAAGAGCCAGTTCCTGGCGATCATGAGCCACGAGCTGCGTACGCCGATGAACGGCGTCCTGGCCGTCGCCGAACTGCTTCGTCGCCAGCCCCTGAACGCCCAGTCCCACGCCCATATCAACACAATCGTGGAGTCGTCGGAGACCCTGCTGCGGATTCTCCAGGACGCGCTGGACCTGTCGCGCGCCGAGGCCGGCGAATTGGACCTTCATCCCGCCGCCACGCCGCTGCGCGCCCTGATGGACGACGTCCAGGCGACCTGGGCTCCCCGGGCGTCGCAGGACAATGTGACCCTGATGGTGAGCTATGAGGGCGACACCGAACTGGCGGCCGTCATTGACGGCGCCCGGATCACCCAGCTGTTCAACAATCTGATCGGCAACGCCCTGAATTTCGCCCGCAATGGCGTCGTCGAGGCCGGACTGAAGGCTGTGGCGGACGGTGACCGCATCCGTCTGGAAGCCCGCGTCCGCGACGACGGCGCAGGGTTCGATGCCGATCGCCTCCACGCCATCTTCGAGCCGTTCGTTCACGGCTCCGGCCAGGACGGCGCGGGCCTCGGTCTGGCCATCTGCCGCCAGATCGTCGATCGGATGGGCGGCCGGATCTGGGCGGAAAACAATCCGGGCCGGGGCGCGACCTTCGCCTTCGATCTGGACGTCGCTCGCACCGAGGTCGAGGCCGCCGCGGCGTCCAATGTCGAGAATCTCGGCGGCGAAGGCGATCTCGGAACCAGCCCCCATATCCTGATTGTCGATGACAATGCGACCAACCGGGTGGTGGCCCAGGCCCTGTGCGAGATGTTCGGCTGCACCTCCGAAACGGCCGAGGACGGTGTCGAGGCCCTCGAAGCCGTCCAGGAACGTCGCTTCGACCTGATCCTGATGGACATCAAGATGCCGCGCATGGACGGCGTGCAGGCGACCCAGGCGATCCGGGCCCTCACCGGGCCCGCGCGCGACATTCCCATCGTCGCCCTCACGGCCAACGCCGATCCGGACGATGCAAGGAAATATCTCACGATCGGCATGGCCGCCGTCGTTGAAAAGCCCATCAAGCCGGAGCGCCTGCGCATGGCGATGAACCTTGCGCTCGAACAGGCCGCCGCCGCGGCCGCAGTCGAGGCAGAGGCCGAGGTCGCTCCGGAACGCCACCGCAAGAGCCGATCCGCCGCCTGACACGACGGTTGATGCCCGGGCGCCCTTGCGCTCGTTTCCGGACGGACCGAGAAGCGGACGATGCGTTCCCCGATCCACGACATTCTGCCCCAGCTGGCCGCCGGCGCCGCCCACACCCATGCGCTGGGTTTTGTCTACGACAGCGTGGACGGAGACCGGGTGCGTATCCGTGCGCCGTGGCGTGAGGACCTCGTCGGCGATCCGGATACCGGCGTCCTCTCGGGCGGCCTGGTCACCACCCTGCTGGACCATGTCGGAGGCCTGGCGGTCTGGGTCGCGCTCGGCCAGTTCGAGTCGATCGCCACGCTGGACCTTCGCGTCGACTACATGCGCGCGGCCGAGGCCCGTCGGGACCTGATCGCGGAAGCGCGTTGCTACCACCTGACCCGGTCGGTCGCCTTCGTTCGCGCCTGGGCCTTCGAGGACAGTCCGGACGACCCTGTGGCGGCTGCCCAGAGCGCCTATATGCTGTCCACGTTTCGCCGGCGCGGCATCGGGTCCAATCTCGGCGCCGGACGCGAGGCCCGGGGATGAGCGACCTTCTGGACCGCCTGCCCTACGCCCGCTTCCTCGGCCTGACGACCGCGACCGAGGGTCAGACCCTGACGGTCACCATGCCGTTCGACCCGAAGCTGATCGGCAATCCCGTCCTGCCCGCCCTTCACGGCGGATCTACCGCCGCCTTGCTCGAACTGACCGCCGTCGCCCAGGTCGCCGCACTCTACCCGCGGCTGCGGCTGCCGAGGCCGATCAATGTGACGGTGGCCTATCTGCGCTCGGGTCGGCCCATGCATGTCCATGCCCGCGCCCGGATCAGCAAGGCGGGACGAACGGTCGCCCACGTTCTGGCCGAGGCCTGGCAGGACGATGAAAGCCAGCCCATCGCCGCCCTGACTGCGCATTTCCTGATGGCCGAAGACGACTCCTAGTTGTTTTTATAAACAACCTGTGCTGGTTTTGTTCCGGTGACGCGAGGTCACGGGGAGATCCAGCATGAACAGACTGTCCATCGGCGAAGCTCTCGCCGCCCGCCTCTACGCCGCAGAAGCGGCCATCGACCAGGCCCTCATAGAGACCGCGACCCTTGCTGCGGCCCTGCCCGCGGCCCGTGCAAACGCCTGGTTGTCCGCCGTGACGGGCCAGGGCGCATTCGCGGGAACGGCCGGCGCCATCAGCGCCCTGTCGGACGCCCGCGCCCATCTCATCCAGACCCACAACACCCTGTCAGCGCTGGCCCGCAAGCTGGGGCTTGAGACGCTCGCCGTTGGCCCCGTGGACAAGCCCGGGGACGGCCCGCCGATCGGCGGAGGGGGCGGCGATGGCGACGGGGTCACGCCAGACATGGCTAACAAAAACCTACCGTTCGCCTCCCAGGCGTGTTAACGTTTCCTTCATTCGTATCTCAGTGGGAGGCTTACATGAACAAGGCTGAAGTGATCGCCAGCGTTGCAGGCGACCTCAACTCCGCGGAACAATCGCTGGACACGGCCATCGCCCAGGCGACGACGCTGATCCAGTCGATGATCGGCGCACGCACGGCCCTGACCCTCTCGCCGGTCGCCGGCGCTGTCTCCCAAGGCAAGGCGATGGAAGCTGTTGCAGCCCTCGCCACCGCCCGCGAAGCCCTCGTGGCCTGCCACGAAGAGCTGGCCAGGGATCACCGCCGCCTCGGCTACGGCGTCTACGCCATCGGCCACATGAACAAGCCGGAAGAAACCACGCCGCCGACCACAGGCGAGCTGGCCCGCCCCCGGGGTCTCCGCGCGGTTTAATTCGCTGTAATGTCCCAGGCCGGTCGTTCCGATCTGGACAGACTCAATGATATATCGCCCTCATGCCACAAGGCATGGGGGCGGTTTCATGTTTGACACCCTGCCAACCCAGATTGGGGCTGGCCTGACCGTACTGGTGGTGGCGTTCGCTTTCCTCAAGGGCGATGAACCGGAGCGGATCGCCGCCGGCGGCTATGTCCTGTCGTGGTTTGCTTCCCTGTTGATTCAGGGCGACGGCGCGGTCGGGGGCACCAACTGGGGTTTGATGGCGATCGACACCATCATGCTGGCTGTGTTCGCCGCCCTGGCGTGGAAGAGCCAGCGTGCTTGGCCGGTCTGGGCCGCGGCTCTTCAGTCGTTGACGGTCATGAGCCACATCCTCACCCTGGTGGACATCCGGCCGCCGGTCTCCGCCTTCTATGCGGTCATCAATCTGGCCAGCACAGGGATCCTTCTGGTCATCGCCATCGGCACCTTCTGGGCCTGGCAGGAGCGACGCGCCGCCGGACTGGAATAGCCCGCGACCGTTGCACTTAGGCATTTATTCCTGAAACATGCCGATTCGGCCGTGTCGGCCGCGGTGGACCCATGCCCCTCTCACACGCCCAGCTCTGGAAGGCGATCGACGGCCTGGCCCGCCATGAAGGCCTCAGCGTCTCGGCGCTGGCGAGGCGCGCAGGGCTGGACGCCACCAGTTTCAATCCTTCCAAGCGGTTCGGGCCGGGCGATCCGCCCCGGCCGCGCTGGCCCTCGACTGAAAGCCTGACGCGGATCCTGGACGCGACGGGCCTGTCTCTCGGCGAGTTTGCGACGCTGGCCCGGGATGGGGTGGAGCGGCCCTCCACCGTGCCGATGCTGGGCATGGCCCAGGCCGGGCAGGACGGTTATTTCGACGACGCGGGCCTGCCCGTCGGAGACGGCTGGGAGCAGACCGATCTCCCCCGCCCCCGCGACAGTCTTCTGAGCCTGCGGATCGTGGGGGACTCCATGGCTCCACTGTATCGCGAGGACGATCGGGTCATCGTGGACCGTGAAGCGACAGAGGTCCGCAAGGGCGACCGCGTGGTGGTTCGCACGACAGGGGGCGAGACCCTGGCCAAGGAAGTGGCGGCCCTGACCGCGAACGCCGTGACCCTGGCGTCGGTCAACCCGGCCTATGAAACGCGTACGCTGGCTCGCAGCGAGATCGTCTGGATGGGCCGCATCCTCTGGGTCAGCCAATAGCAAAAAGGCCGCCCCTCGCGGGACGGCCTCTGCGTTCTTCAGGCGGATCGCGCCTAGTTGGCGGCGACGTAGCGGGCGTTGACCCAGCCGCCGCCGGCGATCTGGACCCATTCGCCCTGCGAGCCGATGGCGCTGAACGACTGACCCGCGCGCAGCGTGCCGGCCTGGCGATAGTTGGTCCCCGGGCCCGAACGGATGCGCAGGTTGGACGTGGCGCGATAGGCGCCGCCGGCCGAGGCGTTGGCGGCGCGCGCGCGCTGCTGGTTGCAGCCGATGTAGGAGCCGGCTGCGGCGCCGGCGCCGGCGCCGACCACGGCGCCGAGGGTGCGTTCATTGTCAGACACCTGGCTGCCGGCCAGGGCGCCGAGCACGCCGCCGATCACGGCGCCGGTGCGCTGGCGACCGCCGGGGGCGTCGCAGTTGGTGATGCCGTTGGCCTGCTGGGCCACCGAGACGGTGGGGACCGCGGTCACCAGCGCCGCCAGGGCGGCAGCGGTGGCCAGGGTGGTTTTCATGATCTTCGACATGGCTCTCTCCGTTTCATCGAGGTTGGTCGATGGACTGGAGAATGCGCGACGGCGGATGAAGGCTCCCGGAGCCGCACCGTTATGTTCAGTTCATGTACGTTACCCGACGAACGCGGATCGGCGGATCAGGCCTTCACGAGCGCGCCGTTCGCGCCCGCCTCGATCAGATCGATCGTCTGCGGCAAACCGTAGATGGCCGCGAAGGACCCGAAGCGCGGTCCTTGCGACGCGCCCAGCAGCACTTCGTAGAGCGCACCGAACCAGCCGCGCAGCGGCTCGAAGGCGTGCTCCTTGCCCACGGCATAGACCTCGGTCTGGATCAGCTCGCCGTCGGTCGTGTCCGCCGGCAGGGCCTTCAGGCGCGAAGCGAGGTCGAGCAGCGCCGCCTTTTCCTTGTCGTCCGGCGCGCGGTACGACTTCGTCGGCCGAACGAAATCCTCGTAGTAGTTCAGCGCATGGCCCATCAACCGGTCGAGCAGCGGCTCGCTGGCCGGGGTCGCATCCGGCAGGTATTTGGCGAAATAGGCCCAGAGCTGGTCCTTGTTCGACGCATTGGCCACGGCGACGAGGTTCAGCAGCAGGGCGAAAGACACGGGCGAGGTGTGCGTGGGCGGCGAACCGGCGTGGATCGACCAGACGGCGTTGTCGATCTGCTTGGCCGGCTCCTGCGTCTTGTAGGCCTCGATGAAGGCCAGGTAGTCGTCGATCGCCCGCGGGATGACGTTGAAATGCAGGCTCTTGGCCGATTTCGGGGACTGGAACATGTACCAGCTCAATGACTCCGGCGTGCCGTAGCGG
>CAYNNT010000006.1:0-48472 GCA_964398675.1 uncultured Brevundimonas sp. | reverse complement strand
ATTGCGCCTCCAGCACGGCGTCTGTGTCTTGCGGCTTACCCGTCACGTCTTCGTCCGCTAGAAGCGCCCTCGAACCAGAGGACTGATCCGCCATGATGACCGCCATCTTCGTCTTCATCAAATGCGAGCTGGGCCACGCCAACGACGTGGCGGCCGATATGGTGGACAATGTCGAATACGTCTCGGAAGTCTATTCGACCTCGGGCCAGTACGACCTGCTGGCCAAATTCCAGCTGCCGAAGGACATGGACATCGGGACGTTCGTGACCAAGTCGGTGCAGACCCGGGCCAATATCCGCGACACCTTCACGGTGATCACCTTCTCGCCGTTCCTGCCGGGGGGTCAGTAGCGCCGGTTCTCCCTCCCCCGCCGGGGGAGGGATGTCGGCGCATAGCGCCGACAGGGCGGGGACGCTTCGGCCAAGCCGACGCCGGCGGGGGTTTTGCCGAGCCCTCCCCACCCGTCGGCTTCGCCGACACCCTCCCCCGGAGGGGGAGGGAAACGCTGACGCAGCGTCACCTGTGAATCGCTGCTAACGTCGCGCGACGGAGGCTGACATGACCGATCTTGATGCGTTCCGCGCGGAGACCCGCGCCTGGCTTGAGGCCAACTGTCCCGCGGAGTGCCGCGGGCCGGTGGAGAGTGACGAGGACCGGGTCTGGGGCGGGCGAAACGCCGTCTTCCCGACGCCGGCGCACAAGGTCTGGCTGGACCGGATGGGCGCGCGCGGCTGGACCGCGCCGGAGTGGCCGGCCGAATACGGGGGCGGCGGGCTGAGCCGCGAACAGGCCAAGGTGCTGGGCTCGGAGATGCGGCGCATCGACGCCCAGGCGCCGCTGGCCAGTTTCGGCGTCTGGATGCTGGGGCCGGCGCTGCTGGCCTTCGGCACCGAGGAGCAGAAGCAGCGCTTCCTGCCCGAAATCGTGCGCGGCGAGATTCGCTGGTGCCAGGGCTATTCCGAGCCGGGCGCGGGGTCCGATCTGGCGGCGATCCAGACGCGAGCCGAGGATCGCGGCGACCACTGGATCGTCAATGGTCAGAAGGTCTGGACCTCCTACGCCGACAAGGCCGACTGGATCTTCTGTCTGGTACGGACGGACCCGGAAGCCCCCAAGCATCTGGGCATTTCGTTCGTCCTGTTCGACATGGCGACCAAGGGCGTCTCCACCCGGCCGATCACCCTGATCAGCGGCAAGAGCCCGTTCTGCGAGACCTTCTTCGACGATGTGCGGGTGGAGAAGGCCAATCTGGTCGGGACGCTGAACCGGGGCTGGGACGTGGCCAAACATCTGCTGGCGCATGAGCGGACCATGATCGGCGCCATGGGCGAGATCGGCGGCGGGCGGCCGCTGGGCCAGGTCGCGACCGGCTCGATCGGAATGGACGACGAGGGTCGTCTGGACGAGCCCATGCTCCGTGCACGGATCGCAGAGATGGAGGTCGACGCCGCCGCCTTCCGGCTGGCCATGGAGCGGGCCGGGGATCAGGTGAAGGCGGGACAGGCCCATCCGGCCATCGCCTCGATGCTGAAATACTATGGCTCGGAGCTGAACAAGCGGCGGCACGAGCTGCTGATGGCGGCGGGCGGGTCGGACGCGCTGGAATGGGAGAGCGAGCGCTCGCGCGGCGGCAAGGCGGCGCGAGACTGGCTGCGGACCAAGGCCAATTCCATCGAGGGCGGAACCTCGGAGGTCCAGCTGAACATCATCGCCAAACACCTGCTTCAGCTGCCGGGAGCGTAGCTCCCCAAGAGGCCGTCACCCTCGGGCTTGACCCGAGGGCCAGACAGAGCGGCAAGCGCGGTGGTGGTTAATCATGCACCGCGAGACGGACAATCTGATCCTCGGGTCAAGCCCGAGGATGACGAAGGAAAGAGAAGAGCGGATGCCGCTGATCCTGACCGAAGAGCAGACCATGCTGAAGGAGGCCGCGGACGGCTTCCTCAGTGAACACGCGCCGCTCGCGCATCTGCGGAAGCTGCGCGACTCGAAGGACGCCGGCGGGGTGTCGCGTGACCTGTGGCGGGCCTTTGGCGAGATGGGGTTCGCGGGCGTCATCATCCCCGAGGAACACGGCGGCTCGGGCCTCGGGGCGGTCGAGGCCGGGGTGATGGCCGAGGCGCTGGGGCGGACGTTGACCCCGTCGCCCTTCCTCGGGTCGGGGGTGCTGTCGGCCAAGGTGCTGGTCGACGGTGGGTCGGCGGAGCAGCAGGCGGCCTGGCTGCCGCGGATCGCGGCGGGCGAGGCGATCGTCTCGCTGGCGGTGGACGAGGGCGCCAAACATGCGCCGGCGCGGATCGCGACCACAGCCGAGCGGTCCGGCAACGGCTTCAAACTGAACGGCGCCAAGGGGTTCGTGCTCGACGGCCATGTCGCCGACGCCCTGATCGTGGCGGCCCTGACCGAGAACGGGCTGTCGCTGTTCCTCGTCGATCCGAAGACGGCGGGGGTCGCGATCGAGCGGACGGTCATGGTCGATGCGCACAATGCCGCGCGGGTGACGCTGACGGATGTCGAGGTCGATGCGGACGCCGTGATCGGGTCGGTGGACGGCGGCGAGGCGCTGCTGGAAGGCGCGCTGAACCTCGGCCGGGCCTGTGTGGCGGCGTCGCTGAACGGGGCGGGGGATCAGGCCTTCCAGACGACGATGGCCTATCTGCGGACCCGCAAACAGTTCGGCAGGCTGATCGGCGAATTCCAGGCGCTGCAGCATCGCTCGGCCCATCTGTTCTCGGAGATCGAGATCGCGCGGGCGGCGGTCATGGGGGCGCTGACGGCGCTGGATGCGGGTCGTGAGAACTCCGGGCTGATCGTCTCGGTGGCCAAGGCCAAGGCCGGGCGGGTGGCCGAACTGGCTGTGCAGGAGGCGGTGCAGATGCACGGCGGCGTCGGCATGACGGATGAATATGACGTCGGCCTGTTCATGAAGCGGGTGCGGGTGCTGAACGAGCTGCTCGGCGACGCCGGCTTCCATCAGGAGCGGATGGCGCGGGCGCAGGGGTTCTGACGGCGTTGCTCGCCTCCGGGTCACGCCGGAGTGGCCAACCGGTCCGGCCTGTCCTAGATCGAGGGGCAGGGAGACTCTGACCATGACGACGCGATCCAACGCGCCTCACTATCTGAGCGGCTTCGGCAATCATTTCGCGACCGAGGCCGTGCCCGGCGCCCTGCCGGAAGGCCGGAACTCGCCGCAGCGGGCGCCGATGGGGCTGTATGCGGAACAGCTGTCGGGGACGGCCTTCACCGCGCCGCGCAGCGAGAACCGGCGGTCGTGGCTGTACCGGCTGCGGCCGAGCGCCCAGCACCCCGCCTACAAGCCGTTCGCCCAGGGACTGGTGCGGACCGGACCCTTCCATGACGCGCCGCCCTCGCCGAACCGGATGCGCTGGGATCCCCTGCCGCTGCCGACCGCGCCGACCGACTGGGTCGAGGGGCTGGTCACCTATGGGGGCACCGGCGATGCGGAGGCGCTTTCGGGCGTCGGCATCCATCTGTATGCGGCCAACCGCTCGATGGTCGACCGGGTCTTTTACTGCGCGGACGGCGAGCTGCTGATCGTGCCGCAGTCGGGCGACCAGGCCTTCGTCACCGAGATGGGGCGGATCGACGCCCGGCCCGGCGAGATCGTGGTGATTCCGCGCGGGGTGCGGTTCCGGGTCGAGTGTTCCGGGCCGATCCGCGGCTATGTCTGCGAGAACTACGGCGCGCTTTTCCGCCTGCCGGACCTCGGGCCGATCGGCTCGAACGGCCTGGCCAATCACCGCGACTTCCAGACGCCCGTGGCGGCGTTCGAGGACGTCGACCGCCCGACCGAGTGCGTGCAGAAATACGGCGGGCGGCTGTGGACCACGACCTTCCCGCATTCGCCGCTGGATGTGGTCGGCTGGCACGGCAACTATGCGCCGTACAAATACGACACCGCGCGGTTCAACACGATCGGCACGGTCAGTTTCGACCATCCGGACCCGTCGATCTTCACCGTCCTGACCTCGCCCAGCGATACGGCGGGGACGGCCAACTGCGACTTCGTCATCTTCCCGCCGCGCTGGATGGTGGGCGAGGACACCTTCCGGCCGCCGTGGTTCCACCGGAATGTCATGAGCGAGTTCATGGGGCTGGTGACCGGCGAGTATGACGCCAAGGAGGGCGGGTTCGCGCCGGGCGGGGCGAGCCTGCACAACTGCATGAGCGGGCACGGGCCGGACCAGGCCAGCTATGACAAGGCGGTCGCCGCCGAGCTCAGGCCGGTGAAGATCGAGAACACCCTGGCCTTCATGTTCGAGACCCGGGCGCCGATCCGGACCACGGAATGGGCGCAAACCAGTCCGACGATGCAGCTGGACTACGATGACGTCTGGACCGGTTTCGAAAAGGGCCAAGTGACATGAAGCGCATACTGATTGCCGCGGCGGTGTTGATGGCGGCGTGCCAACCTCTGCCCGCGAACGACGGCAAGACCGATCTGGTCGAAGCCCCGCCGATGCAGTCGGTGGCGGGGAGCGAGGACGCGGCGGCCTGCGCGCGGGCCGGCGGCAAGATGCTGCCACAGGGGCGGATGCAGACCGTGCGCTGCGTGATCAGCTATGCCGACGCGGGCCGGCGCTGCACCGACGGGGACGATTGCGCGGGCGACTGTCGCGTCGGGGATGTGACCAATGCTCCGGCGGCCGGCGCCAACGCCGTTGGCCAGTGCCAGGCTTCGAGCAGCCGGTTCGGCTGTTACACCACGGTCGAGGGCGGCAAGGCCGAGGCCACGATCTGCGTCGACTGACCCTTCTGCATCCGGCCCTTCGCCACGGACGTTTCTGACCCATGAGCCTGACCGAGATCGCCGCCCTCCTGGGCCTGAACCTGGCCCTGATCGTCGTGGTGATGATCGGGCTGTGGACCCTGTCCCTGCGCCTGAAGGACGTCAGTTTCATCGACGCCGTCTGGCCGATGGGGATGCTGTTGCTGGCGGTGGCGACCTTCCCGCGGACCGAGGGCGATCCGACGCGGAAATGGCTGCTGCTCTGGCTGGTCGGGGTCTGGGCCCTGCGGCTGGGCTGGCACCTGTACCGGCGCTGGCGGATGCAGGGGGCGGACGGTCGCTACCTCGATCTGCTCGGGCGGATGGAGAAGCAGCGGGGCTGGAGCTTCGCCAAGACGGGCCTGCTGGTGGTGTTCGTGCCCCAGGCCGTGCTGGCCTGGCTGACCTCCCTGCCGGTGCAGCTGGGACAGGTGGCGATCGAGCCGGCGGTCGGCTGGATCGGCTGGGCCGGGGCCGTGCTGGCGGTGATCGGCATCGGTTTCGAGAGCATCGGCGACGCCCAGCTGGCGGCCTTCAAGAAGGATCCGGCCAACAAGGGCCAGGTCATGGACAAGGGTCTGTGGCGCTGGACCCGGCATCCCAACTATTTCGGCGACGCCTGTGTCTGGTGGGGGCTGTATCTCATCGCCGCCGAGACCGGGCCGGGAATCTGGGCGATCGCCGGGCCGCTGTTCCTGACCTTCACCCTGACCAAATGGTCGGGGATCGGCATCACGGAAAAGGCCATTCACGGCACCCGGCCGGGCTATGCCGACTATGTACGCCGGACCAGCGCCTTCATTCCCTGGCCGCCGAAGAAGCTCTGACCACACACGAACCCGGACGGAAAACCCCCGCCGCGAGCGCGACGGGGGCTGACCGTTCTGAAGTTCATCCGGGGGTCATGACCCCCCGGAGGCGTCCCGCCTAGTTGGCCGGGTTGGCCGGCGTGGCGCTCGGCGAGGTGTTCGGGGTGTTCGAGGTGGTGATGCCGCCGTCGGCATTGCCGGCCTGTTGTTCGACGCGGTCGGCTTCGGCGTTGAGGGCCGTTTCAGCGGCTTCGGTCGGAGCGGCGGCAGCCTGCTGCTCCAGGGCATCGGCCTGGACTTCGGCGGTCTTGTCGGCGGCGCTTTCACCGCAGGCGGCGAGGCCGGCGAAGGCGAAGGTGGCGGCGGCGGCGATGATCAGTTTACGCATGAGGATATCCTTCCAGAGTGGAAACCTCATAACTCCGCCGCGCCGATCGGGTTCACGGGGGCGTGAGAAAAAAGTGTTGGAACCTCAGACGTCTGCTGAGAAGGCGACCCGGGCGGCGCCCAGCAGGGCGGCGTGCCTGTGCAGGATCACGTTCGTCGGGATGGCCGCCATATAGTCCTGGAACCGGCCCTTGCGCTCGAACCGTTCGCGGAAGGGGCTGGCCTTGAGGAAGGGCAGGATGCGGGGCGCGATGCCGCCGGCGATATAGACGCCGCCCCGCGCGCCGGTGGTGAGGGCGATGTCGCCGGCCACGCAGCCGAGGATGGCGCAGAACCGGGCCAGGGTGGCGCCGCAGTGGCTGTTGGGGTTCTCCAGCGCCTCGGCGGTGATCAGGGCCGGGTCGTCGATATGGCTCTCACGGCCGTCGATCTCGGCGAGGGCGCGGTGCAGGTTCAGCAGGCCGGGGCCGCAGATCAGCCGTTCGATCGAGACCCGGTCGTAGCGGCGGCGAAGGATGCGGAGGACCTCGTCCTCGACGGCGTCGCCGGGTGCGAAACAGGCATGGCCCCCCTCGGACGGCATGGCCACGGCGTTTCCGTGCGCGTCGCGAGCCAGGGCGGAGACGCCGAAGCCGGTGCCGGGGCCGAGGACGGCGAGGGTCGCCAGCGGATCGCCACTGGCCGGACCTCCAAGGGACGCCAACTGGTCGACCGGCACGGCGGGCGCGCCCCAGGCCAGGGCCTCGAAGTCATTGATCAGCCGGACCGGGTTCAGGCCCAGGGTCGCCAGTTCGGCCTCCGACACGCGCCAGGGCGAGTTGGTCAGATCGATCTCACCGTCGGTAACCGGGCCGGCCACGGCGATGACGCCGCCGGTCGGCTTGACCGCGCAGCCGTCGATGAAGGCGGCGACGCCGCTCAGGAAGGTGGGGTGATCCGCGCCCTTGAAGCTCTCGTGGTGCTCGAGCACGGGCCGGCCGTCCACGAGCCGAGCGATGGCGAACCGGGCGTTGGTGCCGCCGACATCGCCGACGAGGAGCGTCGCATCGGACATCAGGCGTCCACCGTCCGGTCGACCAGGTTGGAGTCCGGCGGCGTGTCGGCATGGCCGTTCGGGGCGGCCGGGGCGGCGAAACAGATCGAGGCGCCGGTCTCGGCGGTGCTCACCGCCTCGCGGAAGGCGCCGAACAGTTCGCGGCCGTAGCCCCAGGCCGCGCCCGTGGCATGGGCAGGCGTGCGGACCGCGGCCGGGCGGGCGGCGAGGTCGGGGACGCCGACGGTGGTCAGGACGCCGGCCTCGGCGTCGAGACGGATGATGTCACCGTCCCGGACATGGGCCAGCGGGCCGCCGGCGAGTGCCTCTGGCGAGACATGGATGGCGGCGGGCGTCTTGCCAGAGGCGCCCGACATGCGGCCGTCGGTGACGAAGGCGACCTTGAAGCCCTTGTCCTGAAGCACGGACAGGGCCGGCGACAGGCTGTGCAGTTCCGGCATGCCGTTGGCGCGCGGTCCCTGGAAGCGCAGGACGACGACCACGTCGCGGTCGAGCTTGCCGTCCTTGAAGGCTTGCAGTGCGTCTTCCTGGGTCTCGAAGACGGCGGCGGGCGCCTCGACGGTGCGGTTCTCCGGCTTGACGGCCGAGACCTTGATCACGGCCCGGCCGAGGTCGCCCTGGACGAGACGCAGGCCGCCCTCGCGGTCGAAGGGGTCGGAGGCGGGGCGCAGAATGTCCGTGTCGAGACTTTCCGTGACGCCGTCCTTCCAGACCAGGTCTCCGTCGATCAGCATCGGCTCCTGGAAATAGTGATGGATGCCCTCGCCCATGACGGTGACGACGTCGGAATGGATATGGCCAGCCTGGGCCAGTTCGCGCGCGACGAAGGCGACGCCGCCGGCCGCCTGGAAGGCGTTCACATCAGCCGAGCCGTTGGGATAGACGCGGGCCAGCAGCGGCGTGACCGAGGACAGCTGGTCCATGTCGGTCCAGTCGATCAGGACCCCGGCCGCCCGGGCCATGGCGACCAGGTGGATGGCGTGGTTGGTCGAACCGCCGGTGGCCAGCAGGGCGACGATCATGTTGACGACTGACTTCTCGGAAATGACGTCGGCCATGCGGCCCTGACCCGTGCGGGCCAGTTCGACGGCGCGTTTCGCCGCCGCCGCGGTCAGGGCGTCGCGCAGGCCGGTCTCGGGATGGACGAAGGCGGTCGAGGGCAGATGCAGGCCGCCCAGCTCCATCATCATCTGGTTGGAATTGGCCGTGCCGTAGAAGGTGCAGGTGCCGGGCGAATGGTAGGAGCCGATCTCGCTCTCCAGAAGCGTCGAGCGGTCGACCTTGCCTTGCGCATATTCGGCGCGGACGCGGGCCTTTTCGAAATTGGGGATGCCGGAGGGCATGGGTCCGGCGGGGGCGAAGACCACGGGCAGATGGCCGAAGGCCAGAGAGCCCATGAACAGGCCGGGTACGATCTTGTCGCAGACGCCGAGGCAGACGACGGCGTCGAAGGCGTCGTGGGTCAGGGCCACGGCGGTGGACATGGCGATGACGTCGCGGCTGAACAGTGACAGATCCATGCCGGGACGGCCCTGGGTGACGCCGTCGCACATCGCGGGCGTGGCGCCGGCGACCTGGGCGGTGGCGTTCACCTCGCGCACGGCGTCGCGGATGATCTGCGGGAAGCGCTCGAACGGCTGATGCGCCGACAGCATGTCGTTATAGGCGGTGACCACGCCGACATTGGGCTGGGTCCCGGACATGGCGTTGAGCTTGTCCCTGACCGGGGCGCCGGCGAAGGCGTGGGCCCAGTTGGCGCAGCTGAGCTTGGCCCGGCCGACGCCGGAAGACCCGGCGGCGTCCATGCGGCGCAGATAGTCAGCGCGGGTCGCCTTCGACCGTTCGATGATGCGGGCGGTGACCTCGGCGACGACAGGGTTCAGGGTCGGCATCAGGCTTTCTCCGTCCACAGAACGTCGAGCGGAACGCCGGCGGCGATGAGGGCGGCGATGGGCTGCAGCGCCGGGTCGCCGGCGGCCTCGCGCTCGAACACGGCCCGTTTGGCGGATCCTGCGAGGGCCAGGACGACACGGCGGGCGGACATCAGATACGGCAGATTGATGCTCAGCCGTTCGAGACTGGGCGCGGCCCCGTCGCGGCCGTGCGGGACGCCGAGAACGGTCGGCCGGAGCGCGGGCGAGAGCAGGGTCTTCAAGGTCGGGCTGTCGGGGAACATGGAACAGATATGGCCATCCTCCCCCATGCCGAGAAGGACGGCGTCCAACTTGCCGCCCTCCGCCGCCAGCGCATGGGCGGCCAGGGCGGCGGCGCGATCGACCGTCACGGCCGGATGGAACAGGGGCACGAAGCGGGCCGCCGCGGCCGGACCGGTCAGCAGGGTCTGTTTGATCAGGGCCGCGTTGGAGTCGGGCGAACTCTCCGGGACGTAGCGTTCGTCGATCAGGGTGACGGCGATGCGCGACCAGTCGAGATCGGCCCCCGCCATGCGGCGGTAGATCGGCGCGGGTGTCGAGCCGCCGGAGCCCGCGAAGACGGCCTTGCCACTGTCGGCGAGGGCGGCGGCGAGCGCATCGGTCAGGCGGGCGGTACAGGCGGCGGCCCAGGCGTCGCCGCCCACGAAGGTCTCGATGGCGGGCGCGGCCTCACCCATGGCCGGTGTTCCACGCGCGGCCGCCGCGCTCGAGCAGCAGGTCGGCCTCGCGCGGGCCCCAGCTTCCGGCGGCGTATTCCTTCGGCTTGAAGGCCGCGCCGCGCCAGGCGTCGGAGACCTCGTCGACCCATTTCCAGGCCTGTTCGGCCTCGTCGCGGCGGACGAACAGGGTTGAGTCCCCGGCGAGGGCGTCGAGCAGCAGCCGCTCATAGGCGATGCGGCGGCGGGGTGGTTTGGCGTCCTTGTCGCCCTGGCCCCAGGACAGGGACATCTGGATCGGCTGCAGCTTCATCTGCGGGTCCAGCCCCGGCTTCTTGTTCATCACCGACAGGGCGATGTCTTCCTCGGGCTGGAGTTCGATGACCAGACGATTGGCGGCGATCTCGCCGCGGGCGCCGTGGTCGAAGATCGAGTGGGGCACCGGCTTGAACTGGATGACGATCTCGGTCCGCTTTTCCGCGAGCCGCTTGCCGGTGCGCAGGAAGAAGGGGGTGCCGGCCCAGCGCCAGTTGTCGATATCGACGCGCACGGCCACGAAGGTCTCGGTATCGGAGGCCTGACCACGCTCCTCGCTGTAGGCCTTGGCGGGCTTGCCCTCGCTGGTTCCGGCGACGTACTGGCCGCGGACGGTGACGCGCTCGGCTTCATGCTCCGTGATCGGACGGAGCGAGCGGATGACCTTGACCTTTTCGTTGCGCACCGAGTCCGGATCCAGGTCGGACGGCGGCTCCATGGCGACGAGGCAGAGGAGCTGCAGCATGTGGTTCTGCAGCATGTCCCGCAGGGCGCCGTATTCGTCGTAATAGGGCCAGCGGTCGCCGACACCGACCGTCTCGCCCACGGTGATCTGGACGTGGTCGATCGACAGGCTGTTCCACAGCGGCTCGAAGATGGTGTTGCCGAAGCGCAGGGCGATCAGGTTCTGGACCGTCTCCTTGCCGAGGTAGTGGTCGATGCGGAAGACCTGGTCCTCGGAGAAGGCGTGGGCGACGGCGTCGTCGATCTGCAGGAAGGACTGGAGGTCGCGGCCGACCGGCTTCTCCAGGACCACGCGGTCGGTGGACTCGGCCAGGCCGGCGGCCTTGAGGGCGGTGACAATGCGGCCGTAGAGCGAGGGTGAGACGGCGAGGAAGCTGGTCACGCCCCCCGCGGCGCTCATGTCGCCGACCTTGTCCTTGAGCGGCTTCAGGCTGGCGGGGTCGGTGGCGTCGACGGGCAGATAGTCGAGCCGGGCGTCGAGCCGGGCCCAGGAGGCGTCCGACCATGCGTCCTCGGCTTGCGCCTTGCCCTCGACCGCGGCGCGGACCTTGGCGACGTATTCCTCGCGGCTTTCGTCCGAGCGGGCGGCGCCGATGATCTTCAGCCCCTCGGGCAGCAGGCCGTCGTGCTCGAGGAAATAGAGCGAAGGCAGCAGCATCCGGATGGCGAGGTCGCCACCGCCGCCGAACAGCACCAGGGCCGCCATGCGCTCTCCTTCATTCAGGTCCCGGCTGGACCGGGGTTGTGTCTGGCTGCTTCCGCCCGCTGCGCCAAGACGTCGAGGACATCCTGAAACACCATGTGACGCGCCCGAAGCAGCACCATCAGGTGATAGACCAAATCCGCGGCCTCCGCCGCCAGTTCCGAATCCGGGCCCGCGACGCCGGCGAGGGCGGTCTCGACGCCCTCTTCGCCGACCTTCTGGGCGACGCGTTTGACGCCCTCGGCGAGCAGGCGGGCGGTCCAGCTTTCCGATGGGTCGGCGGCGGCGCGTTCGGCGATGGTCGCCTCCAGCCGGCCGAGGCGGCCGAGACCGGGCGCGTCCTCGTCGCCGAAACAGCTGATGCGGTTCAGGTGGCAGGCGTTGCCGACGGGGCGGACCTTGAGGACAAGCGCGTCGCCGTCGCAGTCGGGGGTGATGGAGACGACGTGCAGCCGGTCGCCCGAGGTCTCGCCCTTGCGCCAGCGCCCGCCGCGCGAGCGGGAGAAGAAGGTGGCTTCCTGGCTGGCGATCGTCTCGTCGAGGGCGGCGCGGTCCATATAGGCGAGGGTCAGGACCTGGAGGGTGGCGGCGTCCTGGACGACGACCGGGATCAGGCCCTGGCCCTTGGCGAAATCGAGTTGGTCGGGATTGATCACAGTCTCATTTCCTGTCCGGCGTCCGAGAGGAACGCCTTGAGTTCCGGAATCGCCAAAGCTCCGGTGTGGAAGACGCTGGCGGCGAGGGCGCCGGAGACGTCGGCCTGTTCGAAGACATCGAGGAAATGCGAGGCCGCCCCGGCGCCGCCCGAGGCGACGAGCGGAATGGTCAGGCGGGCGCGGGCGGCGGCGAGCTGGGCGATGTCATAGCCGCGGCGGACGCCGTCCTCGTCCATGCAGTTGAGGACGATCTCGCCGGCGCCGAGGGTCTGGGCCTCGGTGATCCAGTCGAGGGTGCGGCGCCCGGCGGCGCGGCTGGCGGTCGGATCGCCGGTGTACTGGTGCACCAGCCAGTCGTCTCCGGCACGTTTGGAGTCCACGCCGACGACGACGCACTGGCTGCCCAGCCGCTCGGCCATTTCGGCGATCAAGTCCGGGCGTTCGAGCGCCGGAGAGTTGATCGAAACCTTGTCGGCGCCGTGGTCGAGGCAGCGAGCGGCCTGATTGACCGAGCGGATGCCGCCGGCGACGCTGAACGGGATGTCGAGCAGGCGGGCGATGTCACGGACCCAGCCGTAGTCGAGGGTGCGGCCCTCGGGGCTGGCGGTGATGTCGTAGAAGACCAGTTCGTCGGCGCCCTCGTCCCGATAGCGGGCGGCGAGGTCGGCGGCGTCGCCCATGTCGGTATGACCCTGAAAGCGCACGCCCTTGACCACCCGGCCGTCGCGGACGTCGAGACAGGGGATGATGCGGCGCGCCGTCATGCAGCGAGGGCTTCGGCCAGGGTGAAGCGGTTCTCGTAGAGGGCGCGGCCGACGATGGCGCCGTCGCAGCCGAGGGCGGCGGCGGCGGTCAGGTCGGCGATCGAGGCGACCCCACCGGAGGCCTGGACCTTGAGATCGGGACGGCGGCGGATGATTTCGCCGAGCAGGTCGAGGTTGGGGCCGGTCAGGGCGCCATCGCGACCGACGTCGGTGACCAGCAGATGCCGCGCCAGACTGGGCGGATAGCGGTCGAGCGCGGTCCAGAGATCGACCCCCGCCGCCTCGGTCCAGCCCTTGAGCGCCGGGACCCAGCGGTCGCCGTCGGCCTTGACGTCAATGGCCAGGGTGATGCGGTCGGGGCCGAAGCGGCGCAGCCAGTCGGCCACGGTGTCGGGCTGCGACACCGCCAGGGAGCCGACCACGACGCGGGCCACGCCGGCGTCGATCAGGGCGGCGACGTCGTCGGCGGAGCGGACCCCGCCGCCGGACTGGATGCGGATGTCGATGGCGCGGGCGAGGTCGCCGATCAGGGCGTGCTGGACGGCGCGGCCGGCCTCGGCCCCGTCGAGGTCGACGATATGGGCCCAGGTCGCGCCGGCGGCGGCGACGGCGGCGCGGCGGGCGGCGGGCTGGTCGTCATAGCGGGTGACGGCGTCGAACCGGCCGTGCATCAGCCGCACGCAGATCCCGTCTTTCAGGTCGATGGCGGGATAGACGATCACGCGGGTAGCTCCAGGAAATTGCGCAGGATGCGGGCGCCGGCGACGGCCGAACGCTCGGGGTGGAACTGGCAGCCCCAGCGGTTGGCGCTGCGGACCATGGCGGGCACCGGGCCGCCGTAGTCGGCGCGGGCCAGGGTCGCCGGGCCGTCCGGGCAGACGAAGCCGTGGACGAAATAGGCCCAGGCGCCGTCTTCGACCCCATCGAGCAGAGGATCGGCCCGGTCGGCGGTGAGGCGCGACCAGCCCATGTGGGGTACGGTCAGACCGGGGCCGGGTTCAAGGCGGCGAACGGCGCCGGGGATCAGGCCCAGCAGGGGGACGGGCTCGCCCTCCTCGCTGGTCTCGAACAGCAGCTGCTGGCCGAGGCACACGCCGAGCAGGGGGCGGGAGAAGGCGCGGATCGGCTCGACGAGACCGAGGGCGGTCAGCCGGGCCATGGCGTATGCGGCGGCGCCGACGCCGGGCAGGATCAACCGGCCGGCGTCGATGACGGCGAGCGGATCGTCGGTCAGGCGAACCGTCGCGCCCAGCCGCTCCAGCGCGAACTGGACCGAAGCCGTGTTGCCGGCGCCGTAGGCGAGGACGGTGACCTCGCTCACAGCACGCCCTTGGTGCTGGGCACGGCGTCGCCCTCGATGCGGATGGCCTGACGCAGGGCGCGGCCGAAGGCCTTGTAGACGGCTTCGGTCTTGTGGTGGTCGTCGTCGCCGGTGACCGAGACGTGGACGGCCGCGCCCATGGCCTCGGCCAGCGAGCGGAAGACGTGGGCCGTCAGGTCGGTGCGGTAGTCGCCGATGAAGGGCGTCGCGAAGGTCCCCTCGAACACGGGGAAGGGGCGGCCCGACAGGTCGATGGAAACGGAAGCGTTGGCCTCGTCCATGGGCAGGACGAAGCCGTAGCGCGCGATGCCGCGGCGTTCGCCGAGCGCCTGTTTCAGGGCCTGGCCGAGGGCGATGGCCGAGTCCTCGATGGTGTGGTGCGGATCGGTGTGCAGGTCGCCTTCGCAGGCCAGGCGCAGGGAGAAGCCGCCGTGGGCCGCGACCTGCTCGAGCATGTGGTCGAAGAAGCCGACGCCGGTGGCGATGGAGACGGGCCCGGTCGCGTCGAGATCGACCGCGCAGACGATGCGGGTCTCCTTCGTATCGCGGACGGCCTCGCCGGTGCGGTGGGCGCGGCCGGGTGCGGCGCCGAGGCCGAGGGCGGCGAGCAGACGGTCGTTGACCTCGGCCCTGGCGGAGACGGGCAGGCGCAGGCGGTCGTCGGCGCGTTCGGCGGCGAGGCCGAAACGGGCGAGGGCGGCGAGGACGGTTTCAGGGTCGGCGGGGCGGGCCATGATCACGGGGCCAAAGCCGGGCTCGATGGCCATGTCTCGGGACAGCGCCTTGATCAGCCGGTCGCGCTCCGACCGGACGAGGGCGATGCGGGCGGTCGTCTCCATCATCCGGGAGGGGTCGAGCGCCTGGAGGGCGAGGCGGATGGAGACCTCGGGCAGGGCCCAGGGCTCCAGCGCGGAGGCGAGACGGGCGAGCGTCTCCGGCTGGCCGAGGGCGGCGCCGACGCGGGCGCCGGCGAGTCCCCAGGCGAGCGAGAGGCTGCGCAGGACGATCAGGTTGGCGTGATCCTTGAGGACTGACGCGGCCGAGGCGGCGTCGGAGAACTCCGCCATGCCCTCGTCGATGACCAGCAGCGCCGGGGCGATCCGTTCGGCCATCTCGGCCACGGCCTCGGGCGAGCCAAGGGCGCGGAGGATGACGGCGCCGGTCGCCGCGTCGGGGGCAGGCGCAGCGTAGAGGGCGGCGAGGGACCGGTATGGCTCGGCGTCTGGGGCCTCGACGCGCTGGCCGTCGCGGGCGGCGAGGCGGAAGACCAGTTCCAGGCCGTGGGTCAGGCCGCGGACGGGCAGAACGCTGTCGGCGGATACGCCATAGATCTGCCCCATGCGGCCTGCGAGGGCGCGGGGCTCGGCCGGATAGCGGTCGAGGCCGTCTCCGCCGGCGACCAGCGGGGCGAAGGGGGCGGGCAGGTTGTTCATGCACCGGTCCTCAGATCCGCGGCCCGGGCGTGGGCTTCCAGACCCTCCAGCCGGGCGAGGCGGGCCGCGACCGGGGCGAGGGCGGCGGCGCCGGCCTCGGTCACGACCTGGACCGACATGGTGGTCATGAAGCTGGCGGTGGTGACGCCGCCCATGGTGCGGGCGGCGCCGTCGGTGGGCAGGACGTGGCTGGGACCGGCGGCGTAGTCGCCCAGGGTCTCGGCGGCGAAGGCGCCGACGAACACGGCCCCGGCGGCGGAGATGCGGCTGACCAGTCTGTCGGCTTCGACGGTCTGGAGGGCGAGGTGTTCCGGCGCGTAGAGATTGGCCACCTCGCAGGCCTCGGCCACGTCGCGCACGCGGATGGCGCGGCCCTCGGCGAGGGAGGCGCGGGCGATGTCGGCGCGGGGCAGGGTTTCGAGCTGGCGGTCCACCTCGGCGAGGATGGCGTCGATATTGGCGCGGCTTTCGGAGACGAGGATGACCTGGGCGTCGGCGTCGTGCTCGGCCTGGCTGAGCAGGTCGGCGGCGGCGATTTCAGGGTCGGCGTCACGGTCGGCGATGACCAGCAGCTCCGAGGGGCCGGCGGGCATGTCGACGGCGGGGCCCCCCGGAAGATTCGCGGCCTGCTTCTTGGCCTCGGCGACCCAGGCGTTGCCGGGGCCGAACAGCTTGTCACAGGGTTCAATGACGCCGTCGTCCAGTTCGGCGCCGAAGGTCAGGGCGGCGATGGCCTGGGCGCCGCCGATCAGCCAGAGGGCATCGAGACCGGCTTCGGCGGCGGCGAAGATCATGGCCGGGTGCGGTTCGCCCGAGGTCGAGGGCGGGGTCACGGCGACGCGGCGGCCGACCCCGGCGACGGCGGCCGGGATGGCCAGCATCAGCAGGGACGAGAACAGCGGCGCCGAGCCGCCCGGGACATAGAGGCCTGCCGAACGCAGCGGCCGCCAGACGAGGCGCGAGCGGACGCCCGGGATGATCTCGACGTCGGGGGTGTCCTCCGGCCGGGTGGCCTCGTGGAAGATGCGGATGTTCTCGGCCGCCATGCGGATGGACCGGGTGTCCGCCGGGCGCAGGGCGTCGCGGGCGGCGGCGACCCGGTCGGGCGTCAGTTCGAGCCGGCGGGGCGCGGCGCCGTCGAGCTTCAGACTCCAGTCGGCGACGGCCGCGCCGCCGCGCGTGCGAACGTCGTCCATGATCTCGCGCACCGTATCGGTGACGCGCGCCTCGGTGCGGCGGCGGGGGCGGGCCAGGGCCTCGCGGCGGCCGGCTTCGTCGAGCGTGCTCCAGTCGAGGCGCTTCATCACATCATCTTCTCGATCGGAAGGACGAGGATGGCCGAGGCGCCGGCGGCCTTGAGCCGTTCCAGCGTCTCCCAGAAGACCGCCTCCTGACAGACGGCGTGCACAGCCACGGCGTCGTCGCGGCCGGACAGGGGCATGACCGTCGGCGCGCCGGCGCCGGGCAGGATGGCGGTGATCTCGGCCAGTGCCGAGCGGGGCGCGTTGAGCATGACGTATTTGGCCCCTTGCGAGGACACCACGCCGGCCATCCGCTCGACGATGCTGTCCAGCAGGTGCTGCAGACCGGGCTCCGGCGCGACCGGCGATTTGATCAGCACGGCCTGGCTGTCCAGCACCGTCTCCTTGGCCGCCAGGCCGTTGGCTTCGAGTGTGGCGCCGGTCGAGACCAGGTCGCAGATGGCCGAGGCGAGTTTGAGCCGGGGGGCCACCTCGACCGCGCCGCGCATGGTGACGATGTCGGCGGACACGCCCTGCGCATCCAGATAGCGGCGCAGGATCTTCGGGTAGGAGGTGGCGATGCGCAGACCGTCCAGCGAGGCCGGACCGTCGTAGGCGAGGGTCGGGGGGATGGCGATCTTCAGGGTGCAGCGGCCGAAGCCGAGTGGCATCAGCACTTCGGCCGTGGGGCCGCCGTTGCGGACCTCCTCCAGCACATTCTCGCCGACGATGCCGAGATCGCATACGCCGTCCGCGACGAAGGTCGGGATGTCGTCGTCGCGGACGCGCAGCAGGTCGATCGGGTAGTTTTCCACCCGATACAGCAGGTCGTTGTTGCCCTTCACGACACGCAGGCCCGCGTCGCGGACGAGGTCGAGGCTGCGGTCGGACAGACGGCCGGATTTCTGGACGGCGATACGCAGCCGACCCTGGACAGTGCTCATGACGGTGTACTCAGTCTTTCTGTTTCAGGCGGTCCAGCACCAGGCGGTATCCCTGATGCGGCATTTCCCTGAGGAAGCGGGCGACGCGAACGACGGTGGTGGGGCTGGCCCCGGCTGAAGAGGCGATCTCGCGATAGGACTGCAGCTGTTGATCCAGCAACCGCGCCACCGCCCAGCGTTCGGCGAAGGCCCGGAGTTCCGACGGGGTGCAAAGATCCGCCAAGAAGGCGTCCAGCTCCTCGCGCGTCTTCAGACACAACAGGGCGTCATACAGGGCGAGCCGGTCGTCGGCCGCCTTGTGTACGGCCTTGCGGGGCAGGGTGTCGTTCATGTGCGTTCCACTATGCTGTAACAGTGGCACGGTCAAGGGGTGGTTGGTGATTGGTGGCTGGTGGTTGGTGAGGCGGCAACGGAGGCTTCCAGTCCGACCGTAAGGATGGCCTCCATCCACCAGTCACCAGCCACCAATCACCCCTAGCCCCTGACCGCCCGCCCCTCTATTTCCCTCCCATGACCAAGGTTCTGATCATCGGCGCAGGGCATGCGGGCGGCACGGCGGCGGCGTTGTTGCGGCAGTATGGGCTTGAGGGGCCGATCGTCCTGGCGGGCGAGGAGCCGGCGGCGCCGTATCAGCGTCCGCCCCTGTCCAAGGCGTGGCTGAAGGGGGAGGCCGACCTCGAGGCGCTGCTGCTGCGGCCGGAGGCGTTCTACGCCGAACACGATATCGAGCTGCGCACCGGCGTGACGGCGACGGCGATCGATGCGACGGCGAAGACGGTGACCTTCGCGGACGGGACGGTCGAGCGCTACGACGCCCTGATCCTGGCGACCGGATCGACGGCGCGGAAGCTGACCATTCCGGGCGCGGACCGGCCGGACCTGCTGGAACTGCGGACGTTGGCGGATGCGGAGCGGCTGAAGGCGGCGCTGGGGCCGGGGAAGCGGCTGGCGGTGGTCGGCGGCGGCTATGTCGGGCTGGAGGCGGCGGCCTCGGCGCGGGCGCTGGGCGCGGAAGCGGTCGTCATCGAGCGAATGGACCGGGTGCTGGCGCGGGTGGCGTCGGAGCCCCTGTCGGCCTTCTTCACAGCTCACCATCGGGCGCACGGCGTCGAGGTGCTGACCTCGGCGGAAGTGGTCGCGTTCGAGGATGGCGGGGTGCGGCTGGGCGACGGGCGGCTGATTGAAGCGGACGCTGTGCTGGTCGGGGTCGGCGCGCTTTCGTGCGATGCGCTGGCGCGGGCGGCGGGTCTGTTGTGCGAGAACGGCGTGGTGGTGGACGAGGCGGCGCGGACCTCCGACCCGGCGATCTGGGCCATCGGCGACATGACCTTCCGGCCGATCCCGGCGCATGGCGGCCGGCGGCACCGCCTGGAGAGCGTGCCCAATGCGCTGGAGCAGGCCAAGCAGGCGGCGGCGGCGATCACCGGACGGACCGCGCCGACCCCCGAGGTGCCGTGGTTCTGGTCCGACCAGTATGAGATCAAGCTGCAGATCGCCGGCCTGCCCGACGGGGCGGACCGCCAGGTGGTGCGCGGGGACGTCGACGGCGGAGCGTTCGCCGTCTTCCATCTGGCAGCGGACCGGATCGTCTGCGTCGAGGCGGTCAATGCGCCGGCGGAGTTCATGGCCGGGCGGCAGATGATCTCGCGGGGGCAGGCGGTCGATGCCGTGAGGCTGGCCGATCGGACCGTCTCGATGAAGGAGGTGGCGTCGGCTCAGGCCTGACGTACGAGCGGAAGGTCGGCAGCGGGCGCGGCCAGCAGTTCGGTGAGAGCGGCCAGCGGCATGGGGCGGCCGATCAGATAGCCCTGCGCCAGGTCGCAGCCCATGCCGCGCAGGAGGGCCAGGGCGGTCGGGGTCTCGACGCCCTCGGCGGTGACCTTGAGGCCGAGGCTGTGCGCCAGATCGATGGTCGATTTGACCAGCAGGGCGTCACGCGACGACTGGTCGAGGCCGAGGATGAAGCTCTTGTCGATCTTCAGCTCGTCGGCGCGGATCTGCTTCAGATAGGTCAGGGACGACAGGCCCGCGCCGTAGTCGTCCAGCGAGACGGCGATGCCGGCCTCGGCGAAGCGGGCGATGATGCGCAGGGCCAGTTCCGGATTGTCCATCACCGCCGTTTCCGTGATCTCGAAACAGAGGTCGGCCTCCGAGGCCGCGACCTCGGCGAGGGCGAAGTCGGCGAAGCTTTCATCGGACAGCAGACGGCCGGAGATGTTGACCGAGACCATCAGGGCCTGACCGGCCCCGGCCATGGTCTTCTGGTCGGCGATGGCGCGGCGGATGGCCCATTCGGTGAGGGGGCGGATGTGGCCGGTCTCTTCCGCCATGCCGATGAAGAGGTCCGGCGAGACGAAGCCGCGGCGTGGATGTGACCACCGCATAAGGGCCTCGACGCCCGTGATCCGTTCGGCGCGGAAGTCGTATTTGGGCTGGTAGGCGAGGGTGACCTCGCCATTGTTCAGGGCGGTCATCAGCTCGGAGATCAGGGACAGGTTGTCGCCCGGGTCGCCATAGGCGGCCTCGTCGAAGGCGGCGACCAACCGACGTGCCGCGCGGGCCTGGTCGACGGCGATGGCGGCGCGGTCGACCGGCGAGGCGAGATCGGAACCCGCCGCGCCACGTCCGGCGACGCCGGCGGTCAGGGCGATGTCGACGGGCGCGCCGTTGATGGTCAGCGGGGCCTGGGCCGCCTCGGCCAGATGTGTGGCGGCGGCCACGGCCTCCGCCTCGTCGGCGGCAGCGATGACCAGACCCAGAGCCCCGGCCCCGACGCGGGCCATCGGGGCGCCGTCGGCGAGGGCGGACAGGCGGCCGCCCAGGGCGGCCAGAAGCCGGGCCATGGAGTCGTAGCCGATGGCGTTGCGGACCACCTCGAAGCGGTCGACGCCGAACAGGACGACCCAGGCGTCGGCCTGGGCGCCGGCCTGACGTTCCAGCGACAGCCGGTTCGGCAGGCCGGTCTCCTGATCGTGCAGGGCCATGTGGGTGAGCCTGGCCTCGCGATCCTTGAGGTCGCCGACCATGGCGTTGAAGCTGGCGGCCAGACGTCCGATCTCGTCGGCCGAGGTCACCGGCGCCTCGACATAGTCGCCCTGCTGCAGCCGGTGCACGGCCTCGTCGAGGGCGCTGATCGGGCGGGTCAGGCCGCGCGACAGGGCCCAGGTGCCGCCCATCAGCAGGGCGAGACCGGCGCCGCCGATGGCGGCCAGCCACCAGAACAGGGCCTCATAGGGTCGCATGGCGCGCTTCAGCGGGTAGGTCAGGACCAGATCGGCGGGCGCGGTCGTGTCGAAACTGGGCAGCGGTCGATCCAGGCGCATGGACGGGCCCTCGTCCGTCTGGACGGTGATCGGTCCCTCATGCCTTTCCCCGGTGGCGCGGTTCAACACCACGGCGGCGGACAAGGGGATGGATGACAGCTGCTCCAGATTGCGCATCTGGGCCGCATCGAGCCGTTCGGCGAAGACGACCCAGCCGATCAGGACGGGGGCGTTGACCGGGGCGGCGACCACCTGGAAGGCCTGGCCGTCGATGGCCAGGACGCCGGATTCGATCCCGCCGCTGTCGAGGCCTGTGAACAGCCGGTCCAGTGCGGCGTCGTCCAGCGCCAGGCCGGTCGAGGTCGCATAGCCGTCCACGCCGAGGATCAGGGCGCCGTCCACGCCTTGGCGGGCCCGGAGATTGTCGAGCGCCGAACGGACCGTGGCCTCGTCATTGGTGGCGACGGCCTCGCGGAATCCATAGTCCTGGGCCAGAACGCCGGCGCCCTGCTGGAGCTGGCTGGAGCGGGCGCTCCACAGCTGGCTGTAGACGGCGCCGGCGGCGGTCATTTCATCACGCACGACGCGCCGGGCGCTGTTGGTGACGGCGGTGACGACCGCGACGGCGGCGAGCAGCAGGGCGAGGCCGAACAGGCCCATATAGACGACCGTGAGCCGGGTCCGCAGGTTGCGGAACCGGACCAGGCTCACAAGGCGGGTCGCGCTCACCGGACGGCCGCCCGGGCGCTGAAGTCTCCGCTGATCGTGTTTCGTCCCGCGGCGGCCGTGATGGTCAGCGGGCGGGAGATTTCATTGCCGCGACCGGCTAGGCGGGGATGCCAGACCCGAAGCGTCGCGCCGCCCGCCGGAATGCCGCGCAGGACCACGTCGCCGCTGGCCGGCGTCTTGGCCGCCCAGGGCGTGTCGACCACCTTGATATAGGCCAGCATCTGGTCGTGGATGTTGCAGCCAATCGCGGCCACACCGGCGGCGGAGAAGGTTCGGGTGCGGGTTTCGTCGCGGCCGTAGAGCTCGAGCTCGAACCGGTTGCCGCGCGAGAAGGAATAGACCTGGTGGCGGACCCGATCGAGGTTGGGGAAGGCTACCGTGCCGCCCACGGGCACGATCAGGACGTAGGGCTGGAACTGGATGTCCTGCTGCGCCATGCGAAGCGGCCAGGCGAAGCGGATGGGCCCGCGTGGCACGCCGGCGGCCGGGTGCACGGTGACGACCGCGTCCTGGACGGGCCGGCCGGCGGAATCGCGGACACTGATGGTCAGGTCCCCCGCCATGGCTGGGGAAGACAAGATCAGCGCCGCGATGAGAGCAAACAGAACACGCATCGAACAACCTGTACAAACGCAAGATGAAATCGAGGTAAATCAAAATACCCGCGTGAATCATTGCGCGTTGCTGTGCAACCCAAGGTGTAGCTCAAAGGTCCAGGTAGAATTTACTTCAGCTTAACCGTGTTTCCATATCCGGAATCCGAAGCATCAATCGGGGACTGGAATGACCTGTCGTGTCTGGGCGCTTGCGCTCCTGATCGCTGCGGCCGCCGGCTCGGCCGAGGCGCAATCCCTGGTCCCCGACTCCCGCAGCGGCGGCAAGCTTCTGCTGACCGGCGGCGTCTCCACGATCGAAGGGTCGGGCGGCGGCGGGCTGTCCACCTGGGCGACGATCACCGGCTATGGCGAGGAAGACGGTATCGGCGGCAACGCCCATGTCACCCTCGTCGACCTGCCCGACTATCAGTTCCGCACCGCGGGCGTGGCGGTCGGACTGTGGGACCGTGTCGAACTGTCGGCGGCCCGACAGGAGTTCGACACTGGCGATACGGGCGCGCTGCTGGGTCTGGGGCAGGGGTTCACCTTCACCCAGGACGTGATCGGGGTGAAGCTCCGTCTGACCGGGGACGCCGTCTACGATCAGGACACCTGGATGCCCCAGATCTCGATCGGGGCGCAGCACAAGTCCAACGATCAGGGCGCGATCATCGCCGCGGTCGGCGGGCAGGACGACCAGGGCACGGAATTCTATATCGCCGCCTCGAAACTGTTTCTCGCCGAAAGCGTGCTGGTCAGCGGCGCGGTGCGCTGGACCAACGCCAACCAGACCGGCCTGCTGGGCTTCGGCGGTGACGCCAACGATGACCGCGAAGCGCAGTTCGAGGGTTCGGTCGGCTGGTTGCTGAGCCGCAATCTGGTGATCGGCGCGGAGTACAGGACCAAGCCGGACAATCTGTCTTTCGCCGAAGAGGACGACTGGTTCGACGTTTATGCGGCCTGGGCGATCAACAAGCATCTGTCAGTGACCGCGGCCTGGGCGGATCTCGGCTCCATCGCCACCTTCGACGACCAGCGCGGTCTCTACCTCTCCCTCCAGGCGGGCTTCTGACATGATCGGCAAACTGACCCTGGCGGCTGCCGCCGCCGCCTTCGCCCTTCCGGCCATGGCGCAGGACCCCGCGCATCGGCCGGGCGAGGAGGCCGTTGATCCCTATACGGTCGCCGAGGCCAACGCCGGCGTGGCGCCGTTCGAGGGCACGGAGGTGCTGGAGGCCTTTCATGGTCGCGAGGGTTCGGACCGGATCGTCGACGGCATGCTGGATCGCTCGGTCGCCGATCCGCGAATCGCGGGCGTCTTCACCGCGACCGACATGGTCCGGCTGAGGCGGACGCTGAAGGAGCAGTTCTGCTACATCCTGAACGGCGGCTGCGCCTATACGGGCCGGTCGATGCAGGACGCGCACGACGACATCGGCCTGCAGCCCGCCGACATGGGCGCGCTGGTCGAGCATCTGCAGGCGGCGATGGATGCCGAGGGCGTGCCGTTCCGCGTCCAGAACCGCTTCCTGGCCAAGCTGGCGCCGATGCGGCGGGACGTCGTCACGCGGTAAACGGGGCGGACGCCCGCCTGCGACAAAGATTTTTGCGAATGTGTCGCAAATTCAATTGCGACGAAAGGTGAGGGTGCTATTGCGAGCTAATCGCAATTCAAACCGCCCCGGATTCGCCCATGACCTCCCGCGCCGAAGCCCTTCGCGCCCTCCTGTTCGCCTCCAGCGCCGCAGGCATGCTGATGGCTGGACCGGCGATGGCGGACCCGGGACCGGACGGGGAACCACAGGACGCCAAGACGCTGGAGACCATCACGGTCGACGGCCGATCCGTCCGGCGTGAACCCCGGTCGCCGGAGTTCGTCGCCCCCCTGGTCGACACGCCCCGGTCGGTGACCATCATTCCGCAGCAGATCATCGAGCAGACAGCGGCGACCTCGCTGCAGGATATCCTGCGCACCTCGCCGGGCATCACCTTTGGCGCGGGGGAGGGCGGCCAGCCGCTGGCCGACCGGCCGTTCATCCGCGGCCAGGCCTCGGGCAACAACGTCTTCGTCGACGGCATCCGCGACTCCGGCGGCCAGCAGCGCGAGGTTTTCAACCTCGAACAGGTCGAGGTCGTGAAGGGGCCGGACTCCGTCTACTCCGGCCGCGGTTCCGGCGGAGGCAGCATCAACCTGGGCTCCAAGGCGCCGCGCCTGACGGACTTCACCCGCTTCGGCCTCGGCGTCGGAACGGACGGCTGGTTCCGCGGGACGATCGACCAGAACTGGAGCCTGGGCGAGACGGCCGGCCTCCGACTGAACCTGATGGGCGCCGAAGGCGATGTGCCCGGCCGGGATTCGGTGGACTACGACAAATGGGGGCTGGGCCTCTCGCTGGCGGCGGGTCTGGGAACACGGACGACCGGGACGTTCAGCTACTATCACCTGACGTCGAACCAGATGCCCGACTACGGCATCCCGTTGTTCACCAAGATCGGCGTGCGCACGACCGACAGCGGCATTCTCGACGTGCCCTATGAGAGCTTCTACGGCCTCGATGACCGGGATTATCTCGTCAATACGGTCGATGCCTTCACCGCCGACTTCACGCACCGCTTCAGCGATACCCTGACCCTGCGCAACGTCACGCGCTGGTCCGAGACGCTGAACGACTACATCGTCACCAATCCCGGCGACGGCGGCGCGGCGCAGTTCGTGGCGGGCGAATGGTGGATGAAGCGGGGGACCAAGTCGCGCTGGAACCCGGTCACCACGATCGCCAATGTCACCGACCTGAGAGGGGCCTTCGCCACCGGCGCCGTGACCCATGCGTTCGACCTGGGTCTGGAACTCAGCGCCGAGAAGACCCTCAACGCGACCTATTCGACCTTCACCACCTCGGGCGCGCCCTGCCCGGCGGGCTTCGTCATCTCTGCGGCCAACCTGAACAACCTCGGCGCCGGGGACTGTGCGCGGGTCTATGCTCCGTCCACGGACGACGCCTGGACCGGCGTGATCAACCGCGGTCCCGTCAGCAGCAACGACAGCGACAGCATCGGCGTCTATGCCCTGGACAGCATCGCGCTGACCGACCGCCTGATCCTCAATCTCGGCGTGCGCTGGGACCAGTACGCGGTCGAGGGCGTCAATGGCGCGCCGACCACGATCGGCGGCTTCACCCAGGCCAATGGAGTCTGGAACCCCGCGACCTATGCGCGGGTGGCCCGGAGCGAATGGGACTTCGTCAACTACCAGGTGGGTCTGGTGTTCAAGCCGACGGGTGATTCCAGCGTCTATGTCTCCTGGGCCACGGCCTCGACGCCGCCGACCATCTCGGCCGGCGACCAGAACACCAGCGGCGGAACCGGGACCGGCAACCTGCTCACCACCGTGCTCGACCCGGAAGAGACCACCAACTGGGAGATCGGGGCCAAGGCCAATCTGTTCGGGGACCGGCTGGCCCTGTCGGCCGCCGCCTTCATGTTGAAACGCGAGAACGCGGCCATCCAGACCTCACCAGGTGTGTTCGAACAGGCCGGCGAGGCCGAGGTGCGAGGCGTCGAACTGGGCTTGTCGGGCAACATCACCCGCGAATGGCAGGTCTTCGGCGGCTACACCTGGATGGACAGCGAACTGGTCGCGGGCGCCTATAACAACGTCAACGTCGGCGATCCGCTGGCCAATACGCCCGAGCATTCGTTCAGCCTGTTCACGACGTACCGGGTGATCCACGACCTCAGCATCGGCGGCGGCGTCTACCATGTCTCCGACAGTTTCGGCGGCAACCAGGGCGGGGCCGGCGGCGGCGCCAACCGCATCTATGCGCCGGCCTATACGCGCGTCGACCTGTTCGCGTCATACGACATCAGCGAGACCGCCAGCCTGCAGCTGAACATCCAGAACGCCGGCGACGAGGAATACATCCTGCGCACCAATGGCGTGCACCATGCCGACGTCGCCCCCGGACGGCAGGCCATACTCACCCTCAATCTCCGCTACTAGGCCCGGCCATGCTGCTTCACATCCCAGGCGTCTTCACCAGGGACGAGGTCGCGATCCTGCGGTCGCGGCTGGACGCCGGGCCTTGGGCGGACGGCAACGTCACCTCGGGCCATCAGTCGGCGACCGCCAAGGTCAACCGCCAGCTGCCGGAAGACTCGGTCGAGGCGCGCGAGGTCGGGGCGCTGGTGACCCAGGCCCTGCAGGCCAATCCGATGTTCGTCTCGGCCGCCCTGCCGCATACGATCTTTCCGCCGCTGTTCAACGCCTATGAAGGCGGCGAGCGTTTCGACGTCCATGTCGACAATGCGATCCGTCAGCGCGGGTCCGTGCGCATTCGCAGCGACCTGTCGGCGACCCTCTTCCTGTCGGAGCCGGAGGATTACGATGGCGGCGAGCTGATCGTCGAGGAGATGTACGGGCCCCAGTCCGTCAAACTTTCGGCGGGCGATCTGGTGCTCTATCCCTCCAGGAGCCTGCACCGAGTGACGCCGGTGACGCGCGGCGCACGGGTGTCGAGCTTCTTCTGGATCCAGAGCCTGATCCGGGACGACGCGGACCGGGAGACGATGTTCCGGCTCGATGTGGCGATCCAGAGGGTCAGCGCGGAGAAGGGGCCGAAGGATGCGGCGGTCCTCGAGCTGACCGCCGTCTATCACAACCTGATGCGGCGCTGGGCCGAAGTCTGAACCCTAGTAGACGTCGCGCCGGTAGCGGCCGCGTTCGGTGAGGGACAGCACGGCCTCGGCGCCGAGGGCCTCTTCCAGCGCCTCATGCACCCCTTTCGACATGCCTTCCAGGCTGCCGCAGACGAGGATCGCGGCGCCGCGATCGATCCAGGCGGAGAGCTCTGCAGCGTGCTCCGCGATCAGGGCCTGGACGTAACGGCCGTCTCCGGCGTCGCGTGAGAAGACCCGGTCAAGGCGGGTCAAGACGCCGGAGGTCAGGGCTGTCTGGAGCTCGGCGTCGAGGAAGGCGTCATGGGCGCGGGTGCGCTCGCCGAACATGAGCCATGTCTGGCTCGCGGCAGCGCCGGCGCGGGCCTTCCAGTGGGCGCGCAGACCGGCCAGACCGGTGCCGTTGCCGATCAGGATCAGCGGCGTCTCCGGCGACGGACCGTGGAAGCTGCGGTTGGTGCGGATACGCATCCCGGCCTCGTCGCCGACGGCGAGGCCACGGGTCAGCCAGCCGGAGGCCAGCCCGGGCGTTCCATCCGGGCGATGCATCAGGCGGACGATGAACTCGGCCCGGCCGTCGCCGGGCAGGGAGGCGACAGAGTACTCGCGGCTGCCGGGCGCGGGTTGGCCGTCGATCGCGGGAAGGCTGATCCCGGCGATATCGCCGGCGACCCAGACGGGCGCGTGGTCCACCGGTTCGAAGGCCATCAGCCAGGCCTCGCCGCCGGGGCTGCCGGGGTTCAGATGGGTGCGCTCGACCAGTCGCCAGCGATCGAAGGCAGGCGGGGTCCAGTCCGCTTCGACGGCGGAGCCGGTCAGCAGGCCCAGCTGGCGCTGCCAGTGGCGGATTGCGCCCGCATCTCCGTTATCGACCTCGACCCGGTCGAACAGGGGCGCGGCGCCCGAACGCTGCAACCAGTCGTCCAGAGCCCGGCCAAAGCCGCAGAAATCGGCATAGGTCCGGTCGCCCAGGGCCAGCAGGCCGCAGGAAAGGCCGGTCAGATCGGCGGGCGCCGCCATCGACTGGCGGACGAACCGGGACAGGGCGTCGGGGGCGTCGCCCTCGCCGGTCGTGGAGGCCACGATCAGGACGCGCCCGGCGGCCTTCAGGTCGCTCGACTGGAGTTCCCCCAGCGGCGCCACACGAGCCGGGGTCCCGGCGTCGGACAGGCTGCGCGCCGTCATCCAGGCCAGCTCTTCGGCCAGGCCGGTCTGGCTGGCGAAGGCGACCAGGACGGCCGGGACCTCTCCGGCCGGTGCGAGAGCGGCGGACCGGGCCGCGGCGGCGCGGCGGGCGCGGGCCTGCGACCCTCGCACGAGGACGATCGTCAGCAGCCAGAGGCCGACGGCAAGGGCCGCCCAGAGCCAGCGGGCGGGATCGGTCGTCACGCGCCCTCGGACAGCATGGCGGTGAAGGCGGGGGTGACGATCTCGATCATGCCGTCTTCGGTGCGCACCACGAAGGCGGCGGCGATTTTCATGGCCTCCGCATAGGCCGGTCCTTCCACGGGCCCCATGACGGTCAGGGCCGTGGCCATGGCGTCGGCGTACATGGCGGTCTCGGCGAGGACCGTGACGGAGGCGACGCCGTTCTCGACCGGTCGGCCGCTGCGGCCGTCAATGGTGTGGCTGTAGGTCTGGCCATAGGCCTCGAAACTGCGGACCCAGTCGCCCGAGGTGGCGCAGGCCATGTCGAACAGGGCGGCGACGGCGGGGGGGCCAGGCGCGCCGGGCGCCTGTTGCAGCTCCGCCCACCAGGGCAGGGCGTCCGGCTTGACGCCAGCGCCGCGCAGTTCGCCGCCGATCTCGACCAGATGATGGGTGGCACCCATGCGGGTCAGCCGTTCGGACACGCGATCGACGGCGTGCCCCTTGGCGATGCCGGACAGGTCCAGCTTGACCCCGCCGAGTTGCTGAACCGCGCGGGCATCGCGGTTGAAGCGGATGATGCCCCAGCCCGACAGGGCGCGGGCCGCCTCGACCTCTTCCTCGAAGGGCACGGTCGGGCCGGTTCCGAACCCGTTGAGCGGACGCGGGCCGGGCGGGCCGAAGCCCCACAGATCGACCAGCGTCCCGAGCGCCGGATCGACCGCGCCATTGGTGTCGTCGGCCAGGTCCATGGCGGCGTTCAGCAGCTCCCAGAACGGCTCTGACACGGCCCAGAAGCCGGGCGGGGCGGCGTTGAGGCGCGAGAGTTCCGACCGCGGATCCCAATGGCTGAACAGGCTGATGATCCGCGCCAGTTCCTCCTCGATCGCCGACTGGAACGCCGCGCGGTCGAGGGCCGGCGGCGGGATCAGGCGCACGGACCAGGTCGTGCCCATGGTCTCGCCCGCGAAGTCCCAGATATGCGCGCCCGGGGGCCGGGACGGCCGGCGGCCATGGGTGGGGATGAGAACCCGGCTGTCCGGGCGCGGCGCCCCGCCCCCGCCCACGATCAGCGGGGGCGGGGCGCCGCGGGCCGGCCGGGAAATGTGGTCGCTCAGGACAGGACTTCCATAACCGCAACATACTGGGCGTTGGCGGCGATGGTGTCGCCGCTGGCCGGGGTGCGGACGGTGGCGTTGAGCCAGTACATGCCCGGCTCGGGCCAGGTGACGGTGAAGGAACCGTCGGCGCCGGTGGTCACGGTCATCTCCTCGGGATTGTCCCGATAGCGGCTGCCGCCCCGGGCGATGGTGACCTCGACCCCGGCCGCGGGCAGGCCGTCGATGGACAGTTTGAAGGTCGCCGCCTCGCCGGCCGCCAGATCGTTGGGGTGGGTCACCGGAATCAGCGTCAGGCCGTCGGCGGGATTGGTGAAGACGGTGTCGGTCGGCGCGCCGAGGGTGACGAAGGTCTCGATGCGGTTGGAGTTGCGGGTGGCGACGACATCGGTGGCGCCGGCCGGGAGGGCGGCGGGGAAGTCAGCGGCCGGACCGCGCCAGCGCTTCTGCTCGCCGTTTTCGACATAGGTGACGTTCAGGCCGCTGGAGACATTGGCGACCTTCCAGGTCCCCGGCTGGGTCAGGTGCAGGTCGAAGGACGAGCGATAGCGGGCGCGGACCATGTTCTCCGGCTGGGCGTTCGAACCATCCGGCGCCGTGATGATCAGGCCGGCCAGGTTCATGGCGGCGTGGTCCGGGATGAAGACCCCGTTGGACATGCCGGCGTCGAACCCGACCCAGGCGTCGGCGCCGGACAGCACGGTCGAGGTCGGCGCCAGCCAGGCGCGGTGGGCCTGGGCCGACATCGGCAGGGCCAGGGTGGCGAGGGCGGCGAGAATGGCGAGGGGCTTCTTCATGGCGGACTTCCTCTAGCGGGTGACGGCGACGCTGACGGCGCCCAGTTCGGCGGCGCCCGCGGCGCGGGCGGTGTTGGCGGCGCCCCAGCGGAAGGGGACGCGCACGACCTCGCGTCCGCCCAGTTCGCGGGCGGCCTCAACGACCAGGACGTAGTCGCCGGCGCGCAGGTTGGAGAGACCTGCGCCGGGCACGGTGACGGCGTGCCGTCCGGGGGCCTTGGTGGCGCTGGACACGCCATCGACGGGCAGGGTCATGGCCCGTCCGGCGCGGCGCCACCAGGTGCGCATGTCCTTGAGCCAGTCCGTGCCGTCGCCTTCCTGGTTGGCGGTCTGCTGGTACCAGACGGCGAGGGTCCGGACGGCCGTATTGTCCGGCCGCTCGATCCAGACGGCCACATAGGGCCGGTGGTAGGACGCGCCGGCGACGCGCGGGATCTCGACCGAGACGGTCAGATCGGCGGCCAGGGCGGGCGCGGCGACGGCGCTCAGGGCGGCGGCGGAAACGGCGAGGGAAAGCTTACGCATGGGGCTCGTCAGTGAATGAACAGAAGGGCGATGACGACGGGGATCAGCAGGCCGAGGCCGAGCAGGGGCCAGGTCGAGGGCCGCTGGCGGGCGTGCAGCCAGGTCAGGCCGAAGCCGGTGACGGCGAAGACAATGCAGGCGGCGGCGAAGACGTCGATGAACCAGTACCAGACGACGCCCGTGTTCCGCCCCTTGTGCAGGTCATTCACATAGGCGACCCAGCCGCGCGTGGTGCGTTCGCGCAGGGCCTCGCCGGTGGCGCGGTCGATGGTCAGCCAGCCGTCTCCGCCCGGTTCGGTCAGGGCGATGTAGATTTCCTCAGGCGTGGTTTCGGTCGGCCGGCCCGCGATCTGCACCTTGAAGGCTTCGGAAGCCCAGCGCGCCACGGCGTCCGGAACGGGGTCGGTGGTTTCGGCCGGGACCGCCGCGAGCCGCGCGAGCAGGGGCGCGGGCAGGGTCCCGGTCTGTTCGACCGTGACCGGCTCGGCGGGAATCTGGGCGGCGTGGTTGAGCGTGATGCCGGTGACCGCGAACAGCAGCAGGCCGATCAGGCTGAGGGCTGCCGAAATCCAGTGCCACTGGTGCAACTGCTTGAGCCAGAACGACCGCGTGGCGTTGAGCGCCGTCTTCGGCGCCCTGGCAGGCTTGGCTGGCGCGGCGGTGTCGGTCACGCGTGGTCTTTGCCGAAGTTGCGAACGATTTGCAATGGTCGGAACCGCCGGCTTGGCGCGATTGTCTGACGCGGAGGGTCAGGCGGCCCTGGTAAGGGGCGATCGCTCGACTGTTCCAGCGCCCAGTACGAGACGGATGGCGTTGAGCAGGGCATCCGGCTGGATGGGTTTTTGCGCCACGCCATTCATTCCGGCCGCCAGATACTCGGCCGCGTCGCGCGGGTCGGCGTTGGCAGTCAGGGCCAGGATCGGCACCTCCCCGACCGGACCCGGCAGGTTCCGGATGAGGCGCGTCGCCTGGACCCCGTCCATCACAGGCATCTTGATGTCCATCAGCACCAGATCGAAGGCGCCGGACTGCACCCGATCCACGGCTTGCTGTCCGTCCTCAACGGCCTCGGAACTGCAGTGGAACAGTTCCAGCACCTTGCCGGCGACAAACCGGTTGGTGGCGTTGTCGTCCACGATCAGGACATGCAGGGTCGTGTGGGCGGTGGGCTCGGCCATCTGCGCAGCCGCCGCACGCATCTCGTGGCTGGCTCCCGGCAGGCCAAGGGTGAAGCGGAAACGCGCGCCCCCCTGAGGCGACCTTTCCACGGCGATGCGGCCATTCATCAGTTCAACGATCTGACGGCATATCGCGAGGCCAAGACCGGCGCCGGCTCCCTCGCGGCCGGCGTGACCGGTGTTGAAGGGGTCGAATATGGTCCCGGCTGCGTCGGTCGGCACGCCTGGGCCGCTATCGTCCACGGTCGCCTCAATGGCGATGGCGCCGTCGGCTTCCCTGCTCGCGATGTGAACCGCCACCTCGCCGGCCTGGGTGAATTTCAGGGCATTGCCGATCAGGTTGTTGAACAGCTGTTTGAGCCGCATTTCGTCCCCGGCCACCCATTCATGACCGGCCGTATCGTGGGTGACCGTCAAGGTCAGGTTCTTTTCCTGAGCGCGCGGACTCCACAGCGCCTTGAGGTCGGCGGCGACACCGGCGAGGTGGACGGGAGCCGCTTCAAAGGTCATCAGCCCGGCCTCGGCCCGCGACATGTCCAGTGCATCCGTCAGCAGGCGCAACAGGCTCTGGCCGGAATCCAGGATGGTGCGCGCGTAGGGGCGCATGGCCTCCTGGGTCAGCTCGCGTTCCATCAGGGCGGCGACCCCCAGTACGCCGTTCAGCGGCGTGCGAATCTCGTGGCTCATAACCGCCAGGAACTCGGACTTGGCGCGGCTGGAAGCCCGGGCATCGGCCTCGGCTCGGGAGAGATCCCGGGCCAGGGCGCTCATGGCTTCGGCCCGACGGCGGTGAATGGCGTTGCCGGCCTGAAGCACGTGCACACCGGCGCCGACGCCGAAATAGACGCCGGCGGACGTCACGACGAAGCCATTGAGCAGTCCGCCCAGTTTGGTGTCGTCCATCGACTGGAACAGCGTCTCGGCATCGGCGTCGGCGTCGAGGATTCGCGGGGTCGCATCCATGAAGGTCGACGCCGGGCGCTTGGCGTAAAGGGCGCGCCCGAACTCGGCGGCCATCTTGAGGGTGAAGGCGTTGCGCTCGATCAGTCCGACCGGCCGTTGGTCGTCATCGACAACGGCGATGATCAGGGTGTCAGGTTCGCGCTGAAAGCGGTCGAACACATCCGCGCCGGGCGTGTCCGGGCCGATCGGCGCCGCAGCGCTCGCAAAGTCTCCGATCCTCGCCATACACAACTCCCGCTACACTTCGGGAATAGAAGGCGGCCCTTAACAGCGGCTTTGCCGGGCATGAAATTTTTCTGAATTTCTTTTGAATATCAATCCGCAAGCGGACGAACAAGGCGATTCAGAAGCCCTTCTGCAAAGACCGACAGGGTGTCGTCCCGCGCGCCCATGACGATGATCCGGTCGCCGGGGCGGGCCAAGGCGGTCAGGCGGTCGCCGCAGGCTTCGCGGGTGGGCAGGGCTTCGGCGTTGCGGCCGGCGGCCCGGATGCCCGAGGCGATGTCCTCGCTGCCGACGGACCGGTCGGTGGTGCCGCCGAAATAGACGGGCTCGGGCATCAGCAGGACGTCGTCCTCGCGCATCAGGCCGGCGAAGCCGTCGATGAACTCGGCCTTCATCAGCCGCAGGGGCCCGAAGCCGTGCGGCTGGAACAGGATCAGGAGGCGGCCGTCGAAGGCGTGCAGGGTCTTCAGGGTGGCGGCGATCTTGTCCGGGTTGTGGGCGAAGTCGTCGATGACGGTGACGCCGCCGGCGGTCCCGACCACCTCCATGCGGCGACGGATGCCGGCGAAGGTCTCAAGGGCGGCGACGGCCCCGGCCAGCGGCACGCCGATGGCGCGGACGGCGCCGAGCGCGGCGAGCGCATTGGCGACATTATGGGCGCCGGGGACGTTGAGGACGACCGCGTGTCTCGCGCCGCCCAGCTCCGTCAGGGTGAAGCGCATCCCGGTCGGCAGGGGCTCCAGGTCATGGGCGTTGAGGGTGGCCGACTCCTCGCCAAGGGCGAAGGTGATGACCTTGTCTGCCGGGAGGGACTGGGCCAGCGCCTGGGTCTCGAGGTTGTCGAGGTTGAGCACGGCTTTCCCAGCCCGGCCGGTGAAGCCGCCGAACAGGTCGCGCAGCTCCTCCATCGACTTGTGGTCCAGCGAGATGTTGGAGACCACGGCCACCGTCGGGTCGTAGCGGGCGATGGAGCCGTCGGACTCATCGACCTCGGACACGAAAAGATCGGGACCGCCGATCAGGGCGCTGGCGAAGGGATGGTCGGCGTCGGCGAAATTCTTCATCACCGCGCCGTTCATGATGGTCGGCACGCGCCCGGCTTGATGCAGGATCCAGGCGATCATGCCGGTGACGGTCGACTTGCCGCTGGTGCCCGCCACGCCGATCGAGGCCGGGGCGGCGTTGAAGAGCTGCGACAGGAGTTCCGGCCGGGTGACGATGCTTGCGCCGACGCGTTTGGCCGCGCCGATGTCGGGGACGGTGTCCTCGATGGCGCCGGTGGCGACGACCGTCTGGCCCGCCCGCGTGACGCCCGAGCCGTCCTGCGGATGCAGGGTCACGCCATGGGCTTCCAGCCATGCGAATTTCTCGGGCGTCCGGCCCTGGTCACGGGAGCGGTCGGAGCCCTCGATGCGGCCCCCCCCCGAAGCCCGGATTTGCGCCTGCACGATCATCGCCAGCGGGAGCATTCCCGAGCCGCCGATGCCGCAGAAGAAATAGTCGTCTTGATTCATGTGGGCGAAACCGGGGAATGTCCGGGGGCCTGACTAGCACGGGCGAGGCTGGAGGCCAGCGGCTCAGCATGAAGATCGGCATCGTCAACGCCAGTTCGCGCCTCAACAAGGCGCGCGCCGAGGCTGTCATGGCCTGGTTTGCGACCAATTTTCCGGACGGCTCGGTCACGGCCAGCTTCCATCCGGCCAGTTTCGGCAAGCACGGACATTTCGGCGGCGACGACGCCAGCCGGACCAACGCCTTCGTCGACTACGCCAATGATCCGCGGCTGGACGCCGTCTGGTTCGCGCGCGGCGGCTATGGCTCGTGCCGGATCGCCGAGGCGGTGCTGCCGCGGCTGACAGCGGTGGCGCGCAAGAAGCGGTATCTCGGCTATTCGGACGCGGGGAGCATTCTCGCCCTGCTCTACAAGGCCGGGTTTCCGCATGTGGCGCACGGACCGATGGCCTCGGACGCGGTGCGCAACGACCCGACGGCCTGGCGGGCGCTCAACTGGCTGAGGACGGGCGACCCGACCTCCTGGGAGCCGTCGCTGGCGGAGGATCCGCGTCCGGCGGTCGGCTTCAATCTCAGCATCCTCGACGCGCTTGTCGGAACGGCGCTTGAGCCCGACCTGACGGGCCATGTGCTGATGCTGGAGGATGTGTCGGAGCCGCTGTACCGCATCGACCGGATGATGTTCCACCTGACCGGCCAGGCCTCGATCCGCAAGGTGGCGGGCATCCGGATGGGGCGGGTGTCGGACATCGTCGAGAACGATCCGGACTTCGGCCTGACCGCCGAAGAGATCTGCCGCTACTGGTGCGAACGGTCAGGGATTCCCTACCTCGGCGCCGCCGATATCGGCCACGACCGCCACAACAAGGTGGTTCCCTTCGGCCACAGGTAGGCGGCGATCGGTTCGCTCAAACGGCGAAGCCTGTCGACTCTCCTGCGGTTGCCGCGCCAGATGCGTTCGGATGGGACTTAAGTGGTTGTTAACCATGAGTTCGCGGAGCCTTGGGGGTAGGGCGTCCGCGGTGGCGGTCTGGATGGCGTCGGGGGGCGCTGACCGGACCGCCAACCATCGGCAATTCCAGCTGGTCGTTACGGCGTGACCCTCGCAGCGAAGCCTCGCGCGGCGCTGATGCCGTTGTTCCTGATCGCCCTGGGCGTGGTCGGGATCGAGAACGCCCTGACCCGGTATTTCGCCGTCGCGAAATGGTCCGAGTATGGCTACTGGATCATCTCCATCGTCATGGCGGGCTTCGCCCTCTCGGGCGTGGTCACGGCCCTGTTCCGCGACACGGTCGAACGGCATGGGCGGCTGTTGCGGACGGTGTTGCCGGCGGCGATGACCCTGGTGGCGGCGCTGGGCTATCAGTGGGTGACCGCCAACGCCTTCAATCCGCTGCAGCTTCAGAACCCGACGACCTGGGTCGAGCAGGTGCGCAACATCGGCCTCTACTATGCGGCGCTGCTGCCGTTCTTCTTCCTTGCCGGCCTCTATATCTCACTGATTTTCGTGCTCAATCCGCGCGAGATCGGGCGGGTGTACGGCTATGACCTGATCGGGGCCGGCCTCGGCTCGGCCCTGGCGCTGGGCCTGATGTTCGTGGTCCACCCCTTCCTGCTGGCGCCGATTCTGATCGCGCCGCTGGCCCTGGCGACCCTGTTCCAGCCCGGGCGGCTGAACTGGCTGGGCGCGGGACTGGCCGGGGCGGCGCTGGTCGGGGCCGAGGCGATCCTGTTCCTTGGGCCCGCGCCCGCGATCTCGGAATTCAAGGCGGTCTTTGCACCGATGAACACGCCGGGCGCGCGGATCGTGGCCGAGCTGAAACAGCCGCGCGGTCACTATCTGCTGCTGGAGAATTTCACCGAGCGGGTCGACGCCGACGTCTCGAACAATGCGGTGATGCTGGGCGTGGCGGGACCGCCGGCGACCTATGGCCTGTATCGGGACGGGGCGCGGATCGCCTCCCTGCCGAAGCCCGGACCGGTCGACGCGGCCTATGCGCCCAGCGCCCTGTCGGCCGCGCCCTATGTGCTGCGGCCGGGCGCGGACGTGCTGCTGGTCGGGATGTCGGGCGGCTATCGCGGGGCGGAAGCCCTTGCGCTGGGCGCCAGCCATGCGGACGCCGTGGAGGGCGAGCCGGTTCTTCACGGCGCCCTGCGCCATGGACTGGGGCCGTCTCCGGCCCTGACGGCTGATCCGCGTCTGACGCTTCTGGACGGCGGGCCGATCGCCGCGGCGTGGCGGGCCGGGACCAACGCCTATGATGTGGTCGATGTCTCGGCCGACTTTGTCGACGCCGCCCCGGCCAATGCGACGGGCGTGACCGTCGAGGCCCTGTCTGCCTATCTCGGCGCGCTCAAGCCCGGCGGCATGGTCTCGGTCTCGGTGTCGATCCGCGATTTCCCCGTCTACGCCCTGCGGGTCATAGCGACCGGCCGGGAGGCGCTGTTGCGCGCGGGCGTCGCCGATCCGTCGCAGCATGTGCTGGTCTATCGCTCGGCCTGGAACGCCCGCATCCTGATCTCGCCGACGCCGTGGTCCGCCGCCGATGTCGCGGCCCTGAAGACCTTCGCCGAGGCCCGGTCGTTCGACGTGTCCTGGCATCCCGGCATGGACGTCGCGGCGGCGCGGGCGGGGGTGTTCAACGATCTGCCGTCGGTCTCCTTCACCACCGGACAGGTGACCTCCAGCAGCCCCAATGACGCCATCGCCAATGAGGCGCAGGGTGTGCTGACCGGAACGGCCACCGCCTCGTCGCAGGCGTTCAACATCCGGCCCGCGACGCTGGATCGTCCGGCCTTCTATTCATCCCTGAAGCTGCAGAATCTCTCGACCGTGATCCGGCGGCTGGAAGTGCTGCCGCAGGCCGAGATCGGGGCGCTGGTGAATGTCGCCGTCCTGGCGCAGGCGGCGGTGATCGCCGTCCTCGTCCTGTTGGCGCCGATGTTGTTCCGGCGGCGGACGAACGGCGTCGCCGAACCGCGCCGCGTCTGGCCGGTGCTGTATTTCCCGGCCCTCGGCCTGGGCTTCCTGCTGATCGAAATCCTGTTGATCGACAAGGCCGCCTTCTATCTGAACGACTATTCCTCGGCCTTCGCCCTGGTGCTGACAGCCATGCTGATCTTCTCGGGTCTCGGCAGTCTGATCGCCGGTCGGGTCAAGGCCATGCCCAAACTGGCCTCGGCCGTCGGCCTGATCGTCGTCCTGGGCTGGATCGCCGGGATGTGGGTCGGGGCGGAGGACTTCATGATGGGAACGCTGGACCAGTCCGTCGCCGTTCGGGCGATGTATGTGCTGCTGGCGGCCGCCCCGGTGTCGCTGGCGCTCGGCCTGCCGTTCCCGCTGGGCCTGACGCAGATCGGCGAGGGCCGGATGCTGCCCTGGGCCTGGGGTCTGAACGGCGCCTTCTCGGTGGTGGCGACGCCGCTGGCGGGTCTGATGAGCCGCGACATCGGCTTCTCCTCGCTGCTGGTCGCCGCAGCCATCCTCTACACCATGGCCTTCATCGTCCTGCCGGTCGGCGCACGCGCCGGCCGCCGCGCACCAAAGACTGTCCCGGGCATGGTCGCCCCAGAACCTTCTCCAGTGATTGAGCAACCCGCATGATCAGCCGCCGCACCCTGCTGGCCGCCGCCGCCGGAACCCTGCCGCTCGCCGCCTGCGACGACGCGACGATGAAGACCGTCCGTGAGCGGATGAACCCGACCGGCGTGGGCGGAGGCGGTCCCGCGGCGGGCGCGGGCGGAGCCGGGCCCGCCGCGGCGACGGCCGGCGGCCAGGGCGCGATCTCGGCCACGGTGCGCACGCCGGCCCGGCCCTGGACCTTTGACGTCTTCCGCGAGTCCATGACCGCTTCGGGCCGCAATCCCACGATCGACGAGGCCCAGTTCGCCGCCATCCAGGCGCGCAAGCCCGCCGCAATGGCCCGGATCAAGGCCTATCTGGAAGGCAAGTTCGGCTCGGCCGATCCCGCGGTTCTGGCGGCGTTCGAGAGCGTGCCGCGCGACTATTTCCACTATGCCTACGCCGGCGGCGCCTCGACGGCGTACCAGGCCTATGAGGACAATCCCAAGCCGTGGGCCATCGGGCACGGCAGCGTCCTGTCCGACTATCTTGGCCAGGCCTATATGAGCCAGCTGGCCGCTCCCAAGCCGGGTGATGTGACGCTGGAGATCGGCACCGGCTCGGGCTTCCAGTCCAGCCTGCTCAGCCGGATCGTGCGCGACGCCTACACCATCGAGATCATCCAGCCGGTGGGTCAGGCGGTCGGCAAGATCTTTGCGCCGCTGGGCTATGACAATGTCCATTCGCGCGTCGGCGACGGCTATTTCGGCTGGCCCGAGGTCGAGGGCGGGTTTGACACCATCATGCTGACCTGCGTGGCCCAGTACGCGCCACCGGAGCTGTTCCGGCAGCTCAAGCCCGGCGGCAAGCTGATCATCCCGATCGGCCAGCCGTTCCGGCGCGGTCAGGTGCTGTACGTCTATACCCGCGACGAACAGGGCCGGGTGCACAGTCGCCGCGACGTCGGCGTCTTCTTCATCCCGATGACCGGGGCCATGCAGAGCCGGGCGCGGCCCGCGACCTGAGCTGCGGCCATGGCGACGCTGGCGCGGGCCGTGGGCAAGGGCCATCTTCGACCGGCATGAACCGCCGCTCCCTCCTGATCCGCACCGCAGGGCTGGCCGCCGTCGTCGGCGGCGCCTGGTGGGCGCGTGAGACCCTGTTGTGGCCGAAGCCGGTCCTGACCTTCGGCGAGGGCGGCGCGACGCCGTGGATGCCCTATGTGCGGTACAGCCTCGTCCCGACCGTACGGGTCCGGCTGGGCGGCCTTGAAGTGGTCGCCCTGATCGACAGCGGGGCGCAGTATTCGGTCATCGACCGGGCGCTCTTCGCGGCGCTGCCGTCGGCGGGGCGGTCGCTGTTCGACATGCCGCTGGTGGCCTATGGCGTCGGAGGCGGGGCGCAGGTCGGGCGCGGAACGACGCTGGATGTCGATCTCCCCGGACTGGCCATTCGCGGTCTGCGGGCGGCGATCCTCGATCTGGGGCCGCTGGCCTCGGCGGCAGGCCTGCAGACGCCGCTGATCCTCGGACAGGACGTTCTGGGCGAGGCGGTGCTGGCGCTGGATCCGGCCCGGCGGCACGCGCGGCTGGTCCACCGCGACGCCTTCGTTCGTCCGCCCGATCTGGCCCCGACGGCGGTGCGTCGTCAGGGCGGCTCGCTGGTCACGGAGGTGACGGTCGAGGGGGCGCCGGTCCAGGCCGTGGTCGACACCGGGGCGTCGGCCTTTCTGGGTCTGAGCCGCGAGGCGGCGACCGGCGCAGGTCTGATGGACGGCCGGCCGCGGGGCAACGGGGTCAGCCTGGTGCTGGGCGGCGCGCTGAAATCAGCGACCGTGGAGGCGCGAACCGTGACCTTTGCGGAGCACCGGTATTTCCGGGTCTCTGTCGGCGTATTCGACCAGCCGCCGCTGCCCAATTTTCCCGGCGGGCTGGTCGGGATGGAGGCGTTCAGGGGGCGGCGCGCGGCCCTGGACCTCGGCGCCGGCGCCCTGTTCGTTTCGCGTCCGCTGGACCTGACGGTGGGGTGAACCCTACAGCGTCTGGAAGGTGTCGCAGGCCGCCGGGTCGCCCGACTCATAGCCGCGCCGCAGCCATTCGACCCGCTGGGCCGACGAGCCATGGGTGAAGCCTTCGGGCTGCACCTGACCCCCCTGACGGCGTTGCAGGGTGTCATCGCCGATGGCTGAGGCCGTCTGCATGCCGGCTTCCAGATCACCCGATTCCAGGGCGACCTCGCCATTCGAGGCGGCCGCGGCGTTGCGCGCCCAGACACCGGCGTAGCAGTCGGCCTGCAGTTCCAGAGCGACGGAATAGCGATTGGCCTCGGCCTGGCCGGACGCGCGCTGCTGGGCGGTGCGGACCTGGTCCGACAGACCCGTCAGGGTCTGGACGTGGTGGCCGTATTCGTGGGCGATGACATAGGCCCGGGCGAAGTCGGCGCTGGAGGCGCCGAGGTCGGTTTCAAGCTGCGACCAGAAGGACAGGTCCAGATACACGTGGCGGTCGGTTGGGCAGTAGAACGGTCCCATCGCCGACTGGCCGAAGCCGCAGCCTGTCGGCGTGCCCTGTTCGTACAGGGTGACGGTCGGCGGCTGATAGCCCTGGACCTTGGTCTTCCAGACATCGTCGATATTGGTCCCGATGACGTCGACAAAGGCTCCAGCCTGGTCGGTCGGGCTGCCGGCCTTGCCTTCCGAGACGCCCGCGCCGCCGAACTGGCTCGCCAGCTGGGTGGTTGTGGCGGGGTCGATGTCGAAGACGAAATAGCCGATCGCGGCCAGAATCACGACGCCGATGCCGCCCCCGGCCAGGGCCCCGCCGCCGACTCCACGCCGGTCGTCGATGTTGCCGCCGCGCCGTCCGCCCTGCCACCGCATGATCGTTCTCCCTCAGCCCTGATGCCCAAGCTAGGCCGGAACGCAGGGAAAGGGGAAGGGATGCAGCCTGAAAGGCGAACTGTGGTCGCCGGGTCGCCTCGCCGGCCTCAGTCGCGCGGACGGTCCAGCCAGGCGTCGATCTGACCCACGTCCGGGCTTGTGGCGGCGCGACGTGCGGAGGCCGACAGGCGCAGGGCCCGCTCGTCTTCGGGCGAGCGCAGGGCGCGAGGCCCGGGCGGCTGGGCCGGTTCGGGCGGACGGGCGGCTTCGATTCGCTGGCGGTTGAGGCGGGATTCCATCTCCAGCTGGCGCGCGAAGGTTTCGCGCTGTTCGGCCTGGCCGCGCAGGCGTTCCATCTCGAACCGGTGCTGCTCGGCCTGATAGCGGTGCGGGTCGATCGCCGGCGCGCCGGGACGCGGCTGCCACGTCTGCGCCTGCGCCTGGGCGGGCGGGACGGCGAAAAGGGTCAGGGCGATGAGTGCGCGGACGGCGGTCATGAAAGGAAGATGGCGCCTGCGCCCCCGACCTCCAAGCGTGGCTGTCAGCGGCCGGGCGACGGGGTCCAGACGCGGGTGCGTTTGACGGCGTCGTCCTCGAGCTCGCGTGTCGTCGGAACGACGTATTCCGCCAGCAGGTCGAAGCCCTGCTTCGGGAAATAGGTCCTCAGGGGGTCGCCGACGAGAACGCGCGTTCCCCTGTTCGCCGCTTGCGTCAGCCAGGCCAGCACGCGACCCGCCATCGGCTGTTCATAGAAGACGTCGCCGGCGCAGATGACATCCACATCCGGCGGTGGACCCTCCAGCAGGTCCGCGTCGGTGAATTCCAGCGCCACGGCATTGGCCTTTGCATTGAGCGCCACAGCCGCGCCGCAGAAGGGATCGATGTCGGCGCAGCGGCCTGAAGCCGCGCCGGCCTGCATCGCCGCGACGCCGACCAGGCCCGAACCGGCGGCGAGATCCAGCACCCGCTTTCCGGCGACCTCGGCGGGATTGTCCAGCAGCCAGCGCGCCAGTCCCTGACCGCCCGCCCAGGCGAAAGCCCAGAAAGGCGGCGGCAGTCCCATCTCGCCCAACTCCTCCTCGGTCAATCGCCAGATCGGAGTCACCTCGTCCGCCAGCCAGAGCGAAATCTCCGGCGCGTGCGGCACGGTCTGCAGGCGGGTGTTGGCGAGGATGAAGGCTGCGGGGTCGGAGATGCGGGTCAGGTGGCGGCCTGCGGGCGGTAGGTGTGAAGGAGGAAGCGGTTCCAGCCCTTCTTGTTGCGGCTTTCGACGGCGAAGCGGAAGCCCGGGCCCTCGTCGGCAGGCCAGTAGATCATCCGGGCCAGCCCCGCGGGCATCTGCGCCTCGAACGCAAGGGCTTCGGGATGAATATCGGATCCGTCCGCCAGACGCCCGACCGAGCGCTTGCCGTCGTTGGTGAAGGAGAAGAAGCCCAGGGCGCCGTCGTCGCCGGCGCCAAGGAGAGCGATCTCCCGGTAGTCGCCACGTTCGCCCATGTGCCAGACGGCCTCGAGCCTGACCCAGCCCTTCCCGAAGGGTTCGAAGGTCCGCGTGCAGGCCAGGCGGTGGCCATTCATCTCCGCCTCCGCCCGCCAGTGGCCGAGCAAGGGCTTGATCGGACCCAACAGGCCGCGGCCCGGTTTCCAGTTCTGGCTCATTCGACCCCCTTCGCGCTGGCGACCCGCAGCACTTCGATATAGCCGCCCGCCACCTCCATGCGCGCGCCCGGCGGCCGCGCCCGGATCGCCCGATGCAGGGCCGGAAGCTTCCAGCAGGCGACGTGCATGAACAGGTGATGTTCGGCGTGGAAATTGACCCAGTAGGGGGCGATGAAGGCGCGCTCCCACCAGGCCGCGCGGGTGGTGCGGGCAGCGCGGAACGCGTCGGTGGCGGATCCCTCGACACAGGCGTGTTCGGCGATGTTCCTGAGCCGGGTGACCATCGGGAACCAGGTGGCCAGGGGCAGCAGCCAGAGCACGAAATACGCCCACCAGACGCCGGCGAGCGTCAGGCCCAGCAGCAGGGCGGCGTTGACCAGCAGGAAGGGCGCGACGCTGCGGCCGGTGACCACGGCGCCTTCGGCGAGATTTTCGTCGCGTCGCGAGGCGAAAGCCTCGAAGGCGAACAGCACCCGCTGTTTGAAGAAGGTCTGGCCGGTCAGGTCGCGGATGATCTTGCGGCGCAGGGACGCGCGGGTGACGGGGAAGGGGGCTGACAGGACCAGGTCGGGGTCCTCCGTCTGCTGGGCGTATTTGTGGTGGGCCAGATGATAGGGGCGGTAGGCGGCCAGGGAGGCCCCGACCGGAACCGCGCAGAGCCAGTGGCCGAGAAGGTCGTTCAGCCGGCGGTCCGGCGACAGGCCCCCGTGCGCCGCCTCGTGCATCAGGATGGCGAGTCCCAGCTGGCGCGTGCCGATGATGGCGACGCTCAACGGGATAAGAAGGGGCCAGATCGCACCTGCGGCCATGGCGGCGGCGATGACCGCCCAGCAATGCAGCACCAGCAGGGGACCGACCCACGGCGAGCGCCTCTGGAACGGCGCCCAGTCGCCAGGCGTGAACAGGTCGGACGGCCGGATGCGGGGCGCGACGGGCATGGCGCACGATACGCCTTGACGGGCCTCACCGGAAGCGTCGCCGCGGACCAAGGGAAGGTGTCCGGAATGCAGACGTCATGTGAACCGGACAAAAAGTCAGGTTGACATGACATAAGTCGAATGTAAGGTAAGGCTTACATCAAGTCAGGAACGCCTTCCATGCTCGCTCTCGGAAAATCCACCTCGCCCGCGCACAGACGCTATGTCGTCCGGACCATGGCCTTCATGTCCGGCTATGTGGCCGTCAATGTCGCCGCCATCTTCGGCGCGTTCGACGACATCGCCTCACCGGTTGCGGCCTGGGCCCTGGCCCTGACGGTTTCGGCGCCGGTGGTCGGGCAGATCTGGGCGACCCTGTCGCTGATGCGCGAGTCGGACGAGTTCGTCCGCGCCGTCGTGGCCAAACAGTTCATTCTGGCCTCGGGGCTGGCGATGGCGGTGGCCAGCGTCTGGGGCTTCGGCGAGAGCTACGCCGCCGCGCCGCACATTCCGGCCTGGATCATCTATCCGCTGTTCTGGGCCTGCTTCGGCCTGATCGCGCCCTTCGTGAAGTCGTCGAACTGATGAAGAACCGGCTCAAACTTCTGCGCGTCGAGCGCGGCTGGACCCAGGAGCAACTGGGACAGGCGCTGGGCGTCTCGCGCCAGGCCGTGAACGCCCTGGAGACCGAGAAGCACGATCCCTCGCTGGATCTGGCCTATCGCATCGCCGTGCTGTTCGCGCGGCCGGTGGAAGAGATTTTCGACAATCCGCACGCCTGACCGCACGTCAGGATAACCTTACAGGAATAACGCCATGATGTTCATGTCCCGCCACGGCGGCGGCCGCCGGCTGCGCGCCTTCGCCATCGCCTCGGCCGTCGTTCTGGGCGCCGGCGCCATCGCCTTTGCGGTTCGGGCCGAGTCGGCGCCGGCGGCTGCCCGGGCGTCCTTTGTCTCTGACCGCCTGTCGGTGGAGGTGGTCGGGTCGGGGCCCGACGTCGTCCTGATCCCCGGCTTCGCCTCGTCGCGGGAGGTGTGGCGGGCCGAGGCGGAACGGCTGAAGGCGACGCATCGGGTGCATCTGGTGCAGCTGGCCGGCTTCGCCGGAGAGCCGTGGACGCATGGCGACGGTCCCTTCGTCCAGCCGATGGTTGAGGAATTGGCGCGGTATGTCCGGGAGGCCGGCCTGGAAAGGCCGACGATCGTCGGACATTCGATGGGCGGGATGACCGCCGTTCTGCTGGCGCAGCAGCATCCGGAGCTGGTCGGGCGGGTGATGAGCGTCGACAGCCTGCCGTTCTTCAGCGCGATGTTCGGGCCCCAGGTGACGGCGGACGCCGCGCGGCCGTTCGCCGACCAGGCGGCGGCGGGCATGCTGGCGGCGGATGAGGCCGGTTTCCGGGCCCAGCAGGGCCAGACCGCCGTCGGACTGGCCCGCGATCCGGCGACGCGCGCCGCCATGGTCGAATGGTCGATGGCGTCAGACCGCCGCGCCCTGGCCTCGGCCATCCGCGAGGTGATGACGACCGATCTGCGCCCCGGGCTGGCGGCGATGACGACGCCGGTCTGGGCGGTCTATGCCGCGGACGCCGACGGAGGCGCGCCGGCGGCGATGGCCGACGGCCTCTGGGCGCGGGAGTACGCCGCCCTGCCGGGTGTGCGTCTGATCCGGGTCGACGGCAGCCGGCATTTCATCATGGCCGACCAGCCGGCGCGGTTCGCCGAACTGATGGATCAGTTGTTGGCGGAGCCGTTCTGACGCGCCGGCGGGACCGCGGCGACATTGCCGGGAAGTTGGCAGCGGCCGAGGACGTTGTTGTGGGTGACCTCATAGCCTTCCGCCGGAATATCGAGGCAGTCGACCCACTGAAGGGGCGAGGTGTCGGAGACGACGAGTCCGCCGCCTTCGCTGCAGTTGACCTCGACGAAGGGGGCGAAGGCGTTGGAGCGGGCGACGACAGCCGCATCGAGCACCTCGCAGACGAACCCGGCGCGACGGATCACCCGCTCGGCGTACTGGAGGGTCTCGTCCCGGTTCATGTCTTCGCGGAAGCCGCGATCACCGCCGCGACGGCCGCGGTTCATCTCACGGCGTGAGCTTGCGATGCGGGTCGGGGTGGTGGCGTCGATCCCGAGGGCGGGCGCCGCCCGGGTGCCTTCGACGCCGTAGGTCTCGACGTGGCCGTTCGGCGTGAAGCTGCCGGGCACCGAAAAGCTCTGCGCGAGGGCCGGCGTGGCGGCGAAGGCGAGGGCCGTGGCGGCCGAGGCGATGAGGATATGGGACAGGCGAGGCATGGGCGGTCTCCTCCAGCGGATGACACTCCCGATCGCGGCGGACTGCCTGTCAGCGCATTGGCATGCGGGCGGTCAGCGTCGAACAGGAGTTGATGACGGTAATGTTGATTTCATTCGCGCATTCAACTCAGGGTACAGAGTGACCGCCGCTCCGGCGGAAAGTCAAGCCGCGGCGGGGTTCAGTTCGGGGCCGGTCGGGCCCGTTCGGCGAGGCCGACATTACCCGGCAACCGGCAGGCGGTGACGATGCGCTGACGGCGTCCGGCCTGGCCCGTGTCGGGCGCCAGGTCGAGACAATCGGTGACCTGAAGCGGTTCGGAATCGGCGATGATGACGCCGCCGCCCTCGACACAGTCGATCTCGATCAGGGGGCCGCCGTCGCGCGTCCGGCCGATGACGGCGGCCTCGGCGACGGCGCAGACGAGGCCGGCGCGGGCGACGGCGTCGGCGGCCTGATCCTGTACCGAACCGCTGACGGCGGCATTGCGGCCCCGGTTCATTTCCTCGCGCGAGCCGGCCATGCGGCTGGGGGTCTCGGCGGTCACGCCAAACTGGGTCGGGCTGTAGATCCGCAGACCCTCGGGTTCGCGGGCGCTCTGGGGCAAGGCCAGGGCGGGACCGGCGAAGGCGGCGAGGAGCAGGACGGCGAGCGGTCGCATCAGGTGGCTTCCGGCACGGGGCGGACGGCCATGACCGGCGTCACGTCGCCCGCCTTGAGCAACTGGCCGGCGAAGTCGTCGGCATAGGCCACGGCCAGCAGGGAGCGGAAGCCGGTGACCGGAATGGCGAGCTCATAGCCGCCCTCGGCATAGGGTCCGACCTGATAGGCGCCGATGAAGAAGATCAGCCCGGCGGCCTTGCCGTTCACGGTCCCGGGAGCGAGGACGAAGGGGGTGTCGGCGGCGCGGGGGCAGGCGGCGCCGGGCGGCCCGCCGGGCACGATCAGGGCGCTGTCCGGCACCCGGGCGCGCTTGGCTGCATTGATGGCCGAGCACAGGGCCTGGTCGAGGACGGTCAGGTCGGCGTTCTTGCGGAACAGGTCGGCGAGGCCCAGCCGGCGCTTCAGCGCCTTGTCCCAGAGAATGCCGCTGGACAGGGTGTTGGGATGGGCGCCGCCCGAATAGTCGAAATCGACCCGCTTGAGGCTGAACAGCTTGCCGGTCTCGAGGGCGGCGGTGACGGTGACGGTCTTTTCGAACTTGGGCCGGTCGGTATCGGCGCCGGCCTCGGTCAGTTCGCCCTGGGCGCCCTCGGCGAACTGGCGCAGCCCCCGCACCTCCTCGGCGTAGATGCGGGCGTGGAGGTCCGTCTGGCGCCGGAGGGCCTCGGGCAGGGTCAGGCTGACGTCGGCGTAAGGCGTCTTTGAAACGAAGGCCATCGGCGCGGCGGCGTCGGCCGGGGTCACGGCGGCGCCGGAGACGGGCGTGGCCGGCACGTCGCGGGCAGCCAGCTCGCGATCGCGATTGCAGGCCGACAGGCCGGCGGCGAGGGCGGTGATCACCAGCAGGGCGCCCAGGGTGGCCTTGGGGGCAACGGTCATGCGGGTCTCCTTCAGAACGGCCACGATACAGCGCCGAGAATGATGGCGGAAAGCAGAATGAAGCCGGCGTCGCGGTTCGAGCGGAAAAGACGCAGGGCGAGGGCGGGCTCGTCGGCCCGCACGTCTCGCGCCTGCCGGAACAGGTGGGCGGCGAAGGGCAGCAGGGCGACGTAGAAGATCGGGCCGAGACCGGCGCCCAGGCCCGCGGCGACGGTCAGGGCCACAGTGAGGGCGTAGAAGACGCCGACGCCGACCTGCACGTTCGCGCCGAGGCGGCGGGCCGAGGATTTGACCCCGACCATGGCGTCATCCTCGATGTCCTGCAGGGCGTAGATGGTGTCGTAGCCGAGGGTCCAGAAGACGAGGGCGAGGTAGAGGAGGAGGGCGGGCAGAGCGGACGCCCAGGTCGCCGAGTGGCGCACCAGGTTGCCCACGTATGGAGCTTCCGGCGGGGCAGTCCACGCGACCGTATGGAGCACAACGATCCCCATCACTCCAATCGAGGCCGCCGCGAACCCCATCAACGCGCCCCAGTTGAAGGTCAGGCCGAGCCAGGCCTGGGGCCACCAGGTGATGCGCTTCATGAAGGGATAGGCGGCGACGAGGGCGAGCGAGGCGACTCCGAGCAGGACGGCGGTCAGGTTCAGGGTCAGCAGGATCAGCAGGCTGATGAGACTGCAGCCGACCACGAAGGCCAGCGCCTGTTTGACCGAGATCCGGCCGGACGGGATCGGGCGCAGCGCCGTGCGGGCCACCTGCGCGTCGATGTCGCGGTCGACGATGTCGTTGAAGGCGCAGCCCGCGGCCCGCATCAGACAGGCGCCGAGGGCGAAGCCGAGGACCAGCCAGGCGTCATAGAGGTCCGGCGCCTTGCGATATTGGGCGAGGGCCAGGGCGATGCCCTGCCAGCCGGGCAGGAGCAGCAGCCAGATGCCGATCGGGCGGTCGAACCGCCCCAGCTTCAGCCACGGCTTGAGCCCCTCCGGCGCATGACGGTCGACCCAGTTCGTCGGAGCGTCGGGAAGCGGGGCGGAGGTCATGGGTCGGAGATAGCCTTTCGTGGAGGGGGGGAGAAGACGTGCGTCTTCGCTCTCCGGCGTTTCCGCCGGAAAGTGGTGGGGAGGTCGCGGAGCGCGGGCGGCCATGCCCGGAACCGTATGATGGCCCCCTGCTTTCGCGTTACGGGGACCGTGAGTGAGT
>CAYNNT010000005.1:0-51554 GCA_964398675.1 uncultured Brevundimonas sp. | reverse complement strand
ATTCCGGTGATGCTGGTCACGGCGCGCACGGAGATGGCCGACCGGCTGGTCGGGCTGGAACTCGGCGCCGACGACTATATCTGCAAGCCGTTCGACGCCCGGGAGCTGGTGGCGCGCATGCGGACCGTCCTGCGCCGCGTCCGCCGGACCAGCCCGGCCGCCGACGCCCCCGCGTCGGACCGCTTCACCTTCGGAGACTGGACGCTGGAGGCCGGGACCCGGTCGCTGCGTCGTGGCGACGAAACGCCCCGCCCCCTGACGACCGGAGAATATCGCCTGCTTCATGCGCTGGTCAGCTGCCCCGGACGGGTCCTCAGCCGCGAGCAGCTGCTGGACCTGACCCTCGGCCGCGACGCCGAACCCTTCGACCGCAGCATCGACAACCAGATCAGCCGGCTCCGCCGTCGCCTCGAGGACGACCCCCGCGATCCGCGCTGGATCCGGACGGTCTGGGGCGCGGGCTATATGCTGGACGCGAAGGTCACCCGCACATGAGGCTGTTGCCGTCTCCCTCCCTGAGGTCGCAACTGCTGCTGATCGCGGTCGGCGGCTTCGTCGTCGGCCATATGCTGAACATGCTCCTCGGGAGCGGCCTGCGGCACATGCACGGGGGCCAGCACCTGCTCACGCCGCTCAGCGTGCTGATCTTTCTGGCCCTGCTCGCCGCCGTGGCCTGGCTGTCGGCGCGCGTGACCCGTCCCCTGCGGCGGCTGACGGAATCCGCCGACAAATTCTCGGGTACGGAACCGCTGCAGCCGCTGGCGCTCGAGGGCCCGCCCGACATGCGGCGCGCCATCGAGGCCTTCAACGGACTCAGCCGGCGCATCTCCGACCTGCTGGACGAAAAGGACCAGATGCTGGGCGCGCTCGGCCACGACCTGCGCACCCCCCTCGCCTCGATGAAGATCCGGGCGGCGGGCATGCGGCCCGTCGACCAGCGGGCGGCCCTGTTCGCGACCGTGGACGGCATGGAACGGATGATCGAGGACATCCTGACCCTCGCCCGGACGGGCCGGTCCGTCGAGCCGCCGGCGCGGGTCGACGTCCGGGCGCTGGTGTCCGGCCTCGTCGGCGAGTTCAGGCTCCAGGGCGCCGCGGTCGAACTCGAGCCCGGCGAGGCGATCGACTGGTCCCTGAGGCCCGAGCTCCTGTCCCGGGCGCTCAGGAATCTCATCGACAACGCCGTCCGCTACGCGGGCGGCGCCCGGCTGGCCGTGACCGTCGAGGGCCGGACCCTGCTCATCCGGGTCGAGGACGACGGCCCGGGGATCCCGGAAGACCAGCTGGACTTTATCCTCCGCCCCTTCGCCCGTCTGGATACGTCGCGGAACCGCGGCGCCGGCGGGGCGGGCCTCGGCCTGGCCATCGCGGTGTCGATCGCGCGCCTCCACGGCGGAACCGTCGCGCTCGAAAACCGGGCCGGGGGCGGTCTGTCCGCGACCCTGCGGCTGACCGAGGGCCTGTCCGCCTGACCGCCCGCCCTACTTCAACGGCAGATGCAGCTCCGCCGCCGTGCCCATCTCCGGGTCGTCGAGGAAGAAGCGCTGGCAGTAGATGGGGAAGTCCCGCATCTCCTCGCCGCTGGCCGGCAGCCAGTCGCGGTACAGATAGAGGGCGGCGGGCTCCAGATTGTGGGTGTCGCCGGTCACCCGCAGCACCGCGCAGCGTCCGCCGGGAATTTCTCCGGCCCTGACCGTCCCGTCCCCGGCGTCAATCAGATGGTCCGGGCCGATCCCGACGCACAGATCCATCCGGTAGTCGGCGGGGTCGGCCGGGCGCCGCTCGGAATACCAGATGTTGAAGGTCGGACTGGTCTTCGGCGACAGGCCGGCGGCCTTTCGCCAGGCGATGAACCGCTGGATGGTGACGTCGAGGGTGGCGGGATCGCCGCGGTGTTCGAACATGGCCACGCGGGTCGGTGCGACCTCGCGGAGGGTCACCTGGTCGGGGCTGAAGGTCGTCGGCATGAGTTTGCTCCTGGCTGTGTTGAGCGGCCCGAAGGCCTGGAGCCACGGCGCCCAGTCGGGCGATTTCCGGAAATCCGACGGCGACTGCTGAAACCTCTGCCGAAAGGCGCGGGCGAAGGCGTCGGGCGTCTCATAGCCGGCGTCCAGGGCGATGTCGGTGACGCTGGGCCCCTGTCCGTCGGCCAGCCGTTTCGAGGCCTGCCGCAGGCGGGCCAGCTGGACATAACGATGCAGGGACAGGCCAAAGGTCGCCTTGAACTGCCGGTGGAAATGGAATTTGGAAAACGCCGCGACGCTGCTGACCGCCGCCAGGTCCAGATCGCCGTCCAGATGCCGGTCGATGTGATCCAGCACCCTCTGCATCCGGGCATGATAGTGATCGAGCGCCGCCGTCATCGTCCTCATCCGTTGTGGCGATACTAGCGTGACGCGCGGGCCTGTCGCGCGCTCGCCCGATCTTGCGCTTTGGGAGGCCCGGAGAACGGCGCGCGAGGGCGGTTCGCCGTGACGCCTCGATTGACGATCGATCCTCCAGCCTGCCAATCATCAATCCGGCGTTTGATCGGCGCACGCGCCGGCCCGCCCGGTTTCTTGACACGACAGGAGGCATCCCTTGTCCCGGCGCCCGGCAACCCTGCCTTCCCTCCTGCTCGCGCTGACCGTCGGCCTGGCCGCCTGTGGTCCGGCGGCTGATGCCGACAGCACGCAGGCCGGCGGCGCGCCGGCCGCCAGGGGTTCGACAGAACGGGTCGAGGTTCCCAAGGTGGAGCGGGAGGGCGTCTGGCGTCCGGCCGCGGGCGGTACGCAGGTCCCGCTCTGGCCCGCGACCGTCCCTCTCGCCAGGCCCGACAGCGGCGATCGTCCCGAGGCGACCGGCAATGGTTCGCCGACGGTCGGGGGTCGGCCATGGCACTGGGCGACCTATGTCACCCGGCCGACGATGACCGTCTACCGGCCGAAGGGACGCAACACCGGGGCCGCCATGCTCGTCCTGCCGGGCGGCGGATTTCATGCCGTGGCCATGGACCTGGAAGGCACCGAGGTTTGCGACTGGGTCGTCCGGCAGGGCATGACCTGCGTGGTCCTGAAGTACCGGACGCCGCAGGTTTGGCCGAAGGTCAACGGCCGGCAGCAGCGACCGGAGGTCCTGCTGGGTCTGGAGGACGCCCAGCGCGCCATGGCCTTGCTGCGCCAGGACGCCGCCGGCTACGGCATCGATCCGCGAAAGATCGGCGTGATCGGCTTCTCGGCCGGCGCCTATCTCGTCGCCAATATGAGCAATACGGATGAGCGGACCTATCCGCCGACCGACGCCGCCGACCGGCAATCCTCGCGGCCGGACTTCGCCATCGTCGCCTATACCGCCCGCATGCTGGACGACAGCGCAGGCCGGAATGACCTTCAGCTGCAGCCCTGGGTCAGGATCAGCGAAACGGCGCCGCCGACGCTCATCATTCACGCCATGGACGATCCCGTCGACGATATCCGGCAGGCGATGGCCTATGCGCTGGCGCTCAACGACGCCGGCGTGCCGGTGGATATGCGTCTGTATGCGAAGGGCGGCCATGCCTTCGGCATGCGGCCGACGGCCGATCCGGTCACGACGGACTGGCCGGAACAGGTCAGGACCTGGCTGCTCGGCATGGGCGTGTTGTGATCCCACGGCCCCGACGGCTCATCGCCCTCGCCTTGTCCCCGCCCCGCGCATAGGGCAAAGCGCGCGCATGCGCCTCGCCTTCATGGGTACCCCCGAATTCGCCGTGCCGTCCCTGGCCGAGCTCATCGCCTCGGGCCATGAGATCGTCGCCGTCTACTCCCAGCCGCCGAAGCCGCGCGGCCGCGGCCAGAAGCTGACGCCGTCGCCGGTCCAGGCCTTCGCCGAGACCATGGGCCTGCCGGTCTTCACCCCCGCCTCGATGAAATCCCCCGAGGCCATCGAGACCTTCCGGAGCCTCGAGGTCGACGCGGCCTGCGTCGTCGCCTACGGCCAGATCCTCAAGGCGGAGGTGCTGGACGCGCCCCGGCTCGGCTGTTTCAACCTGCACGGCTCCCTGCTGCCCCGCTGGCGCGGCGCCGCCCCGATCCAGCGCGCCATCATGGCCGGCGACCGCCAGACCGGCGTCCAGATCATGCGCATGTCCGAAGGCCTCGACGAGGGCGCGATCCTGCTGTCCGAAATCCTCGACATCCGCCCCGACGACACCGCCGCCACGCTGGGCGAACGCATGTCCCACACCGGCGCCAGCCTGTGGCCCCGGGCCCTGGCCGCCATCGAGCGCGGCGGCGTCGAGGGCGCCGAACAGGTCGGCGAGCCGACCTATGCGAAGAAGATCACCCCGGCCGAGGCCCGGATCGACTGGTCCCGGCCGGCCGCTGACGTCGACGCCCACATCCGCGGCCTGTCGCCCTTCCCCGGCGCCTGGTTCGAGGGTCCGGGCGAAGACGGCCCGGTGCGGATCAAGGTGCTGATGTCGCAGGTGTCCGGACCCGGCCCCGGCGCGCCGGGCGAGGTTCTCGACGACGGCCTGCGCGTGGCCTGCGGGGATGGCGTGGTGCGGTTGCTCCGGGTCCAGCGCGCGGGCAAGGCGGCCCAGTCGGCCGAGGAGATGCTGCGCGGCTTCCCGCTGCCGCCGGGGACGGTGCTGGGCTGATGCCTAGATATCGGCTCACGCTCGAATACGACGGCTCGGGCTACAACGGCTTCCAGGCCCAGACCGACCAGCCGACGGTGCAGGGCGCCGTCGAGACGGCGATCACCGCCTTCTGCGGCGAGACCGTGCGCCTCGCCGCCGCGGGACGCACCGACACCGGCGTCCACGCCACCGGTCAGGTCATCAGCCTCGACCTGGATAAGGACTGGCCGGCGAAGACCGTCATGAACGCCCTCAACGCCCATCTGGTCGGCGAGGCGATCTCGGTGCTGGATTGCGAGGGCGTCGACGACGACTGGCACGCCCGCTTCTCGGCCACGGGCCGCCGCTACCTGTACCGCATCCTCAACCGGCCCGGTCCCCCCGCGCTGGACGCCGGCCGGGTCTGGCATATGCGTAAACCCCTGGACGCCCAGGCCATGCAAGCGGCGGCGCAGAGCCTCGTCGGCCTGCACGACTTCACCACCTTCCGCGATGTGAACTGCCAGTCGAAATCACCGGAAAAGACGCTCGATGTGGCGTCAGTCCGGCGGGTCGGCGAAGAGGTGCACCTGGTCTTCGAGGCGCGCAGCTTCCTGCACCGTCAGGTCCGGTCCATGACCGGCACCCTGGCCGAGGTCGGGCTGGGCCGGTGGGCGATCGAGGATGTGCAAAAGGCGCTGATCGCCCGTGATCGTTCGGCCTGCGGCCCGGTCGCCCCGTCCACGGGGCTCTATCTGACGGGCGTCCGCTACTAGACCACCGGCATTTGCCTGTCTCGCGCCTTGTCATCCCGGACGCCGCAAAGCGGCGAGCCGGGATGACGGGTTCGACCTAGTTCTTCGCGTCTTCGGCGCCCGCGGCGACGGCGCTGCCCACGGCGGAAACGTCGCGGCCCACGCCCGAGATGGTGTTGCAGGCCGACACGGCCAGGGCGGCGGCGACGAGGGTCAGGGTGAGGATCTTTTTCATGGGATGTTCCGTTACGGGCGTTGAACCTTGGCCATAAACGCAAGCGTGGCGGCGGGGTTGCATGGCCAAGCCGGGGTCTGATCTGCTAACCCCCGCCTCATGAGCCAGCCCGCCAACACCGCCGCCCGCCGCATCGTCGACACCCTCGTCATGAACGGCATCGACCGCGTCTTCTGCGTCCCGGGCGAGAGCTATCTCGCCGTCCTCGACGCCCTTGCGGACGTGCGCGACAAAATCCAGGTCATCGCCTGCCGCCACGAGGCGGGCGCCGCCAACATGGCCGAGGCCTATGGCAAGCTGACCGGCAAGCCCGGCGTCTGCATGGTCACGCGCGGCCCCGGCGCGACCCACGCCTCCATCGGCGTGCACACGGCGCACCAGGACTCCACCCCGATGATCCTGTTCGTCGGCCAGATCGCCCTGACCGACCGCGGCCGCGGCGCCTTCCAGGAGGTCGACTATCGCGAGGTCTTCGGCGGCCTGGCCAAATGGGCCACCGAGATCGAAAGCCCCGAACGCACCGTCGAGGTCGTTGAACGCGCCTTCGCCACCGCCCTTCAGGGCCGGATGGGCCCCGTGGTCATCGCCCTGCCCGAGGACATCCTCCACGCCGACGGCGGCCCCGCCCCGATCCGTCCGGTGACGCCCGCCAGGGCGGCGCTGGACCCGGCCTTCGTCGAACAGGTCCGCGCCCGTCTTGCCAGGGCCGAGCGGCCCCTGCTGGTGCTGGGCGGCTCGGGCTGGACCGAGGACGCCGCGGCCGCCATCGGCGACTGGGCCGAGCGCATCGGCCTGCCGGCCAGCCTGTCCTTCCGGCGCAAGGACATCCTGTCCAACGACCGCCCCAACTACGCCGGCGATCTCGGCCTCGGCTGCAATCCGAAGCTGACGGCCCGGGCGAAGGCCGCCGACCTGATCCTCGCCATCGGCGCCCGCCTCGGCGAGAACCCGACCCAGGGCTACACCCTGTTCACCCGCGAACAGACCGCCGACCGCCTGATCCACATCCATCCGGGCGCGGAAGAGCTGGGCCGCGTCTGGACCCCGCTGATCAGCGCCACCGCCGACAATTCGCTGGCCGCCCACGCCCTGTCCACGATCGATCCGGGCCGGTCCTGGCACGATGAGGCCGCGACCGCCCACGCCGACTACCAGGCCTTCTCGACGCCCGTGCCGGTCACCGGCGCCGTGAACATGAGCGAGTGCATGGCCCATCTCGGCGAGAGCCTGCCGCCGACGGCCATCATCACCAACGGCGCCGGCAATTTCGCCGCCTGGCTGCACCGCTTCTACCGCCACCGCGCCTGCCGCACCCAGCTGGCGCCGACCTCGGGCGCCATGGGCTACGGCTACCCCGCCGCCCTCGCCGCCAAGTCGGTCCATCCCGACCGCGAGGTCATCTGCATCGCCGGCGACGGCGACTATCTGATGACCGGGCAGGAGATCGCCACCGCCGTCCAGTACGGCGTCAATGTCGTGGTCGTGGTCGTCGACAACGGCACCTACGGCACCATCCGCATGCACCAGGAAACCCACTATCCGGGCGCCGCGCGGACCATCGCCACCGATCTGGTGAACCCCGACTTCGTCAAATACGCCGAGGCCTTCGGCGCCTTCGGGATTCGCTGCGAGACCACCGCCGACTTCCCCGCCGCGCTACAGGCCGCACGGAACGCGGGCCGCCCCGCGCTCGTTCACCTGATCACCTCGGCCGAGGATATCGCCCCGACCCGCACCATCACCGGCCTGCGCTCGCAATAAGGAGCCGCCATGCGCGTCCTTCCCGCCCTGCTCGCCTCGACCGCCCTGCTCGGTGGCTGCGTCACGCCCATGGCGCCCGGCCCCGACGGCCCGCCCATGGCCGACAACGGCAACGACTGCGCCGTCATCGCGGCCATCGCGAAAGAGCACTACCGCTTCAACACCACCGACAACCGGCCCCCGCCGATCCGGTTCGAGGGCGACTTCGCCCCGCGCTGCGACTGGGCGCGCTACGGCCTCGCCTTCACCGCCTACAACCCGGACGCCCCCGGCGATCCGCGCGAGCGCGCCCGCTGGGTCAGCTTCGCCCGCCCCGTCTATGACGGCCGCGGCGCCGTGGTCGAGACCGGCATCCTGCACGGCCCCCTCGCCGGCATGGGCTATGAGTGCCGCGTCATCTCGGGCATCGCCGCCTGGACGGTCCCCGAGGGTTCCTGCAGGAACACCTGGGTGTCGTAACCGTCAGCCGGTGACGGCGGCGCCTCGCCCGCCTATGTTCGCCGCATGACCGACGCGACAGCCGAATCCTCCGACCGCCCCCTCACCCAGGACGGCCCCGCCGTTCGGCTGTGGATGATCGACGCCTCGGCCTACATCTTCCGCGCCTACCACGCCCTGCCGCCCCTGACGCGCAAGTCCGACGGCCTGCCCGTCGGCGCCGTCCAGGGCTATTGCAACATGCTGTGGAAGCTGATCCGCGACATGAAGGGCGCCGACGGCCCGACCCATCTCGTGGCCATCTTCGACCATTCGGAGAAGACCTTCCGCAACGAGATGTACGACCTCTACAAGGCCAACCGCTCGGCCCCGCCCGAGGACCTGATCCCCCAGTTCCCGCTGGTCCGCGAGGCCACCGCCGCCTTCGGCGTCCATTGCGTCGAACTGCCCGGCTATGAGGCCGACGACCTGATCGCCACCTATGCCTGCAAGGCGCGCGACGCCGGCGGCGAGGCCGTCATCGTCTCCTCCGACAAGGACCTGATGCAGCTGATCGGCCCCTCGGTCGTCATGTGGGACCCGATGAAGGAGCGCCGACTGGCGGAAGACGCCGTGTTCGAAAAGTTCGGCGTCACGCCGGACAAGGTCGTCGAGGTCCAGGCCCTGATCGGCGACAGCGTCGACAACGTCCCCGGCGCCCCCGGCATCGGCCCCAAGACCGCCGCCCAGCTGATCGAGGAATACGGCGACCTCGACACGCTTCTGGCCCGCGCCCATGAGATCAAACAGCCCAAACGCCGCGAGACCCTGATCGAGTTCGCCGACCAGATTCGCCTGTCGCGCCGCCTCGTCACCCTCGACTGCGAGGCCCCCGCGCCCGAGCCCATCTCCGACTTCGCCGTCCGCGACCCCGACCCCGAGACCCTGGCCGCCTTCCTCGACAAGATGGAGTTCCGCGGCCTTCGCGCCCGCGTCGGCGACGGCAAGGCCCCTGCGAAGGACGGCACCGCCTTCGTCGCCCGGCCCAAGGTCCCCTCCGCCCCGGTCGCCACGCCCCGCTACGGCCAGGTCGCCACCGGCCCCGCCGAGGCCCAGGGCTTCGACACCGAGGCCTATGCCTGCGTCCAGACGCTCGAAGAGCTCGACCGGTGGATCGCCCGCGCGACCGAGGCCGGGGTCGTCGGCTTCGACACCGAGACCGACGCCCTCAGCGCCACCCACGCCGGCCTGTGCGGCGTGTCCCTGGCCATCGGCCCCAACGACGCCTGCTACATCCCCCTGACGCACGAGCACGCGCCCGCCCCCAACGCCGGCGGCCTCGACTTCGGCGGCGAGACCGAGCAGCACGAAGCCATCACCCAGATCGACAAACCGACGGCCCTCGCCCGGCTGAAGACGCTGCTGGAGAACCCCGCCGTCCTCAAGGTCACCCAGAACGGCAAATACGACCTCGCCGTCATGGCGCAGCGCGGCATCCGCGTCGCCCCGATCGACGACACCATGCTGATCTCCTACGTCCTCGAAGGCGGCCTGCACGCCCACGGCATGGACGAGCTGGCCCGGCTCCACCTCGGCCACGACCCCATCGCCTTCAAGACCGTCGCCGGCACTGGAAAAAGCCAGAAATCGTTCAGACACGTCGAGCTGAAACCGGCCACCGCCTACGCCGCCGAGGACGCCGACGTCACCCTGCGCCTCTGGCATATCCTCAAGCCCCGCCTGGCCGAGGACCACCTCGTCACCGTCTATGAGACGCTGGAGCGCGGCATGCCCGCCGTCCTGGCCGACATGGAGCGGGCCGGCATCCGCGTCGATCCCGACCGCCTCAAACGCCTCTCATCCGAGTTCGGCCTGCGCATGGCCGAGCTGGAGCAGCAGGCGCACGAGCTCGCCGGCCGCCCGTTCAACGTCGGCTCCCCGCGCCAGATCGGCGACATCCTGTTCGGCGAAATGGCCCTGACCGGCGGCAAGAAGACCGCCTCCGGCCAGTGGGAAACCGGCGCCGCCACGCTCGAGGCCCTGGCCCTTGCGCACGACCTGCCGCGCGTCCTGCTGGACTGGCGCCAGTTGTCCAAGCTCAAGGGCACCTATACCGACGCCCTGATCGAGGCCGCCGACAAGACCACCGACCGCGTCCACACCTCCTACCAGCTCGCCGCCGCCACCACCGGCCGCCTCGCCTCCTCCGACCCCAATCTCCAGAACATCCCGATCCGCACCGAGACCGGCCGCCAGATCCGCCAGGCCTTCATCGCCGCCCCCGGCCATGTCCTGATCAGCGCCGACTACAGCCAGATCGAGCTGCGCCTGCTGGCCCATATCGGCGACATCCCCGAGCTCAAGCGCGCCTTCGCCGCCGGCATCGACATCCACACCGCCACGGCCAGCGAGATGTTCGGCGTCCCCGTCGACCAGATGGACCCCGAGACCCGCCGCCGCGCCAAGGCGATCAATTTCGGCATCGTCTACGGCATCAGCGCCTTCGGCCTGGCCGCCCAGCTGAACATCGACCAGGGCGAGGCCGGCGCCTACATCAAGACCTATTTCGAGCGCTTCCCCGGCATCCGCACATACATGGACGCCACCAGGGCCCAGGTGCGCGAGACCGGCATGGTCAGCACCGTCTTCGGCCGCCGCATCCACATCCCCGCCATCCATTCGAAGTCCGGCGCCGAGCGCCAGTTCGGCGAACGCGCCGCCATCAACGCCCCCATCCAGGGCGCCGCCGCCGACATCATCCGCCGCGCCATGATGCGGATGCCGGCGGCTCTGGTGGACGCCGGCCTGTCAACGAAGATGCTGCTCCAGGTCCACGACGAACTGGTCTTCGAAGCCCCGGAGGCGGAGGCCGAGCGCGCCATCGTGGTGATCAAACGCACCATGGAGGGGGCGGCGGAACCGGCCGTGCCGCTGACGGTGCCGCTGGTGGTGGATGCGCGGGCAGCGGGGAATTGGGACGAGGCACATTAGCCAAGCGCACCCTGCAACTGCAGGGGCAAATTTGTCTCAAGCGAACAGCGGACGCAAAGAACTGCTCGATTTTTAGGATAGAACCCGACCATGTCTAAACTCTACATAATCGGTAATGGGTTTGACCGATATCACGGGATTCCATCGGGTTACCAAGACTTCGGTGATTATCTCGAGCGCGTTGACAATAAAACATTCTCAACTATGCAGGAATGCTTCGTTATCACCGAAAACTTTTGGTGGAAATTTGAGGAAAACCTTGCAACCTTCGATGCAAGCTCCGCGATAGCTGAAGTGGAGCACCTTATTGTCGGTTACGGTTCGGACGATTGGAGTGATGCTGACCACCACGCCTTCCCGGAGGCCGTTGACGAGCTTGTTTCAACAATATCGGTGACGGTAATGCGCCACTTTGGGGACTGGATACGAGCTCTTCCGTCACCCGAACCGGAGTTAGTCGGCCGCCTCCGTCTACAAATCGATGCGTCCGCACAATTTCTGAATTTCAACTACACTCCGACGCTACAGCGAACGTATAATGTTCCAGACACCAACGTCTGGCATATCCATGGCGCGGCGGCGTCCTCCCCCTCGACTAAACTAGTCTTGGGTCACGCATGGCGCGCACCCGCTCGAAGACAAGAAGACTTAGAATACGAGGCCGACACCCTCGACCCACGGGTGCTGCAGGCCAATGACATTATTGCTCAGTATTTTAAAACGACATTTAAACCGACGAACGAAATTATCCGGCTTAATCAATCTCATTTCGATAAATACAAATGCGTAGGCGAAGTGATTGTGCTTGGGCACTCATTGGCTGACGTTGATTTGCCATATATTCAAGAGATTATGTCTCGGCTTGACCTATCAGCAGTTGATTGGACGTTAAGCTATCATGGTGATGCCGATATTCGGCACAAACGCGCCATAGATATCGGCATTCCTGAGAGCAGGATTCGGCTGGCTCAGTTGAGTGATTTCGCAACCTCGACTAAAGGTCAAGAATCGCTTTTCTGACTCTCTTCTCCGTTTCCGTTATTTTCTTGGCTATCGCCCTGCAACGTCGCGCGATCATCATCGTCGAGACCAAAAATATCAGAACTGGAAGCGCTAGGTAGTATGAGAAAATGAACCAGACGCCGCTCGCACCGGCATCTAGATCTTGCCAGATCGTGCAGTAAGCGAAGTAGCCCACGCTGATCGTGAACAACAAAAGTACGGCGCAGAGCAGCCGGCGGTGCAGGACATGAAATCCGATCTCGAGTCCGCTGACGCCGCCGCCAAGCCTTCGAACGTTTGCGATTTCGACGGGTCCAAGCTTCGCGCTGGTCACCGCCGTCCGGAGTGTAGAGACGCGTCGAGAGAGGCCTGCCACGCCGGTCGTCGACACCGCTTGTATCACAGCGAGCGCGAGATACAGTCCGATGCCTACTGTCTGCACATTAGCTAGCTGGCCGAACGTTAAACCCGCTTTCGCCGCTTCCCAAGGCCAATCGATACACACGTGAAGATCCCCGCAGCCGCCCTGAACAACGTACTTAGAGCGAGAGGCCTCGATTTGGCTACTCTTGCTAACCGCGCTGGCGTGCCTCGCGCCGCGCTGGTTAGAGCAACGCGCGATCAGGGCGAACTCGATGAGGCTCAGATCAAATCCATTGCGGAGGAGCTGGCGGTACCAGTCCAGGCGTTGTTTACACGCCAAGCGCTCCCACTCTTCCCCGCAGTCGATTTTCGCTCGGCCAATCCTGGAATCGGCGAGTTCGAAAAAGGCACGCTCGAAGCAATTAGCTTCGTCGAGAGGCTTTCCGAGACCATATCTGCCCTTGGTATGGATGTAAGTCTGGACCGCAATCTAGAGCAGTTCACGACCAACACCTATTCCCAAAAAGAGGCGGTAGATCTTGCGTCTAAGTGGCGGAAGAAGTGGGGCGTCACTGACGAACAGCAGTTAGATTGGCAGGATGCCAACAAACTATACACGAGTTTGCGAACCTTCATCGAAGGACTTGGCGTCCTTGTTTTACATCGGCAGTTCAAGACTACAGAGGCGTCTGGGCTTTACCTTCAGAACGATGAAGGTCCACACACCATTGTAATTAATACGACTGGTAGCAGTAAGGCGCGCAAACTATTCACTCTGGCGCACGAATTTGGCCACCTTCTTCTAAGGGCCGAAGGTGCATCGAATCCATCGGTCCTCAAAAATCGAATCGAGAGATTTTGCAACCGTTTCGCGGCATGCCTGCTAGCGCCGAAACGGATCATCCAAAGCGCGCTGACGCGCTTCGGATACACACCTCAGTCTGACGATGACTTTATTAGATTGTTCGCCAAAAAGCTCGGCATAAGTCAAGAGGCCACATACCTCCGCCTTGTGGAGACCGGATACCTACAACGGCAAGCATATTCCGCTTGGAAGGCGAAATTTGGCAACACCAACTTCGTCCCGGCCGGTGATCTTAGCGATGGCGGCGGGGGAGGCACCGCGAATCCACTCCGTGACAAACAGACCCAGTTTGGCGCGACTTTGCTCAGGCTGCTCGGCACCGCGAGGCGGAATGGGCAGTTGGACGAGATCGACATTTACAGGCTCTGCGGCCTGAAGCCCACCTACCAAGAGCAGCTGTTTGGGGCCGCCTAGCGAATGGCGACCCCGTCTAACAGCAAGCCCTCGCCCAAGTGGGTCATTGACCTACACGGTATTAGAGAGGCTCTCACCACTCGATCAAACGCCAAAGCCCGGGTGATCGACGCTATCCAGAACGGTGAGATGCTTGTCATGCGATCAGTGCAGACAGAGCTCAAGGCGGCCTATCCAAGCTTGTGGCCAAGCTTCGTCACGATCACTCCGAAAAAATATCTCGATACGCCTGTCGCGGTCTACGCAAGTGCGGGACAGCTCCAAGAAACGCATGGGTCGTCCGTGCTTGGAGGCATTCCCGACTTCGCTCATTTTGAGGCGGTCGCGCTGGCTCGAGCGAAGAAGTGCCAACTCATCACCGCCGGCAAGGCTCTTGGAGAGTGTAAGAGCATTGCAACGAAGGGGGGCATTCCCAACGGCTCCGTCGGAACTATAACCGACGTCTGACTTGCCGACTGTACCCGTTCCTCAACGTTGACCACAACGCATAGCTTGTCCCAACAGGGTAGCCAGGCCCCCCTCACGTCATCGCCACATCCCCGCTCGCCCCATGCGGCCGCACCCAGAAGGTGACCCGGCCCGGGCAGCCCATCCTGCGGCAGGTCGTGGCGCGGCCCCACAGGACGAAGCCCGGGCCGCGTTCGCGGGCGATGCGTCCCCGCTTTCGCGGGGATGACAAGGCCCACGGGCCGCACCCGGTATAGACCAGCCAGCGGTTGGCCAGGATGGCGCCGACCGTGGGGCCCGCCTCTTTCCAGTCGTCCGCCGTGTAGCGGTCGTGATTACGGCGACTCATTTTTGATAAGGGGCGCTAACGCTCGCCGCGCGGCGGCTCGCTGCTTGAGCGCGGGGGCGGCGCACGACGCGATCGCTCAGCGCGGGGCCTCGCTGCCTGGGCGCGGCCAGCCGATCGCCCGCAGCTCCATCCGCGCCGCCTGTTGCAGCAGGACGCCGGGGCAGGCGCGTTCGATCTCGGACAGCAGGGTGTGGATGCCGGCGCGGCCGTCGGCGCTGGTCAGGTCGAGCCCCGCCAGAGACTCCAGCAGGCGGGCGGCGATACGGTCTTCGGCCGGCATGATCTGTGTCCTTTTTCTGTAATGCCGACCCGGAGTGATCCAGCCGATTGGAGGGGGCGGAGTCAATCGGAACGTTCGTGATTTGTTCTTTTCGTGTGAGCTACCCTCACCGCTATCGTCATTCCGGGCGGAGAGGCGCGCAGCGGCTCGGAGACCCGGAACCCAGCGGCGCGCGCTAGCGCGAACCTGTCGGGAGCGCGGTGTTTCGCCGCCGTCGCGGCGCCGCTGGGTTCCGGGTCTCGCTGCGCTCGCCCGGAATGACGATAGCGGGTGGGGGGCGGAAACAGTGTCTTCTCGCCCCCGATAATCCCGCCCCTTTCAACCCCGAAAGGCGCCCTCCCGACCTCCAACCCGCCACCACGAACCGCCGCCAACCCACCACCACGAACCGCCGCCAACCCACCACCCCCCACACCGGCGTATAATGCGGCCCGAGGCGGCCAAAGGCCCGCCCCGCCTGACCGGTCTTTGACATCGCCACCCTCGAACCCCGCCCGACCGCCCCGGGCCGACGCGGATTGCCAGCATATTGACGCTGCCCGAACACCCGCCCGAAACCGCCTCAACTTTTTCCCGGCCTCACAGTGTATTCCCGCCCACACGCCGCGAACGAAGCGGACCCAGCGGACTCAGCGGACGGTGTTTTGCGGGTCCATTTCGGCGCTGGCGCTCGCGACGCGGTCGCTCGCCGCCCGCCCGCCGCCCGTGCTAAGGCCCCGCCATGACCCCCCAAACCACAGATGTCCTGATCGTCGGCGCCGGCGCGGCCGGGATGATGTGCGCCATCGAAGCCGGGCGGCGCGGGCGCTCGGTGCGCATCCTCGACCACGCCCGGGCGCCGGGCGAGAAGATCCGCATCTCGGGCGGGGGGCGCTGCAACTTCACCAACACCGGGACCAGCCCCGCCAATTTCCTCGGCGAGAACCCCCGGTTCGCGACCTCGGCCCTGAAGCGGTTCAGCCAGCACGACTTCGTCAAACGCGTCGACCGCGCCGGCATCGCCTGGCACGAGAAGACCCTCGGCCAGCTGTTCTGCGACGACAGCGCCAAACAGATCATCCGCATGCTGACCGACGACATGCGGGCGGCGGGCGTGGTCCTGTCGCTGGGCGTCTCGGTCGAGCGGGTCGACCGGGCCAAGGACGCTTCTTGGGACGGCTATGAGGCCGCCCTGTCGGACGGCTCCGTGGTGCGCAGCCGCTCGCTGGTGCTGGCCACCGGCGGCAAGTCGATCCCGAAGATGGGAGCCACCGGCTGGGCCTGGGACGCCGCCCGCCAGTTCGGCCTGCGCGTCACCGACACCCGCCCGGCCCTGGTCCCCCTGACCTTCGAGGCCGGCCTGCTGGAGACGCTGAAACCCCTCGCCGGCGTCGCCGTGGACGCCGTGGTGAAAGGCGGCGGGACCAGCTTCGCCGAGGCGATGCTGTTTACGCATCGCGGCCTGTCGGGCCCCGCCATCCTCCAGATCAGCTCCTACTGGCGCGAGGGCGAGGCCATCACCGTCGCCATGGCCCCCGGCGAGGACCTCTACGCCCGCCTCAAGGCGGCCAAGGAGGAGAACGGCAAACAGATGGTGCATACGGCGCTGGGCCATCTGATCCCCCGCCGCCTCGCCGAAAGCGTCTGCGAGCGCGAGGCGATCAAGGGCAAGCTGGCCGAGGTCGGCGACAAGACCCTGCGCCGCCTCGACGCCGCCGTGAACGGCTGGACCGTCAAGCCCGTCGGCTCCGAAGGCTACCGCACCGCCGAGGTGACCCTGGGCGGCGTCGCCACCGACCAGCTGGACCAGCAGACCATGGAGGCCCGGTCCGTCCCCGGCCTCTACGTCATCGGCGAGGCCGCCGATGTGACGGGCTGGCTCGGCGGCTACAATTTCCAGTGGGCCTGGTCGTCGGGTTGGGCCGCCGGGCAGTATTGTTAGTGCGCTAACGCTCGCGACGCGGTCGCTCGCTGCTTGAGCGCGGATGCGCTATAGCCCGCCGCCGTTGCCGTCCCATCTAATCCCTAATCCCTAGTCCCTAACCCCTATGTTCACCGCCACCGTCCTGACCATGTTCCCCGAGGCGTTTCCCGGCCCGCTGGGCGTCTCGCTGATCGGCACGGCGTGGCGTGAGCGCGGGCTCTGGAGCCTTGATACGGTTGACATTCGGGCCTTTTCCACAGATACGCGCGGCTTCCTGGACGACACCCCCGCGGGTGGCGGGCCGGGAGCCGTGCTGAAAGCGGACGTGGTGGCCAGGGCGCTCGACAGCGTATCCGGCCCACCCCGGCCGCTTTTGTACATGAGCGCCCGGGGTCGGCCCCTGACCCAGGCGCGCGTGAAGGAATGGGCCAAGGCGGACGGCATTACAGTGCTGTGCGGCCGGTTCGAGGGGGTGGACCAGCGCGTGCTCGACGCGCGCGGGTTCGAGGAGGTCTCCGTCGGGGACGCGGTGCTCGCCGGTGGCGAGGCGGCGGCCATGGTGGTCATCGAGGCGTGCGTACGACTGATCCCCGGAGTGCTGGGCCAGGCGATGAGCCTGAGTTCGGAAAGCTTCGAGGACGGCCTTCTGGAGCATCCGCAGTACACGCGACCGCGGACGTTCGAGGGGCTGGAGATACCCGAGGTGCTTCTGTCGGGCGACCACAAGAAGGTCGCACAATGGCGCGAAGAGCAGCGGCGAGAGACGACCCGGGAACGACGTCCAGACCTCTGGGCGGCTTATCCGGACAAGACCCATGCGGGACACGAGCCCGCCAAATCACAGGTAAAGAGCGCAAAAGCTCGAGGAGAATAGAATGAACATCCTTCAGACGATCGAAGCCGAAGAAAAAGCCCGCCTGATCGACAAGCGCGCGATCCCCGACTTCCAGCCGGGCGACACGCTGCGCGTCATGGTCAAGATCAAGGAAGGCGAGCGCGAACGCATCCAGGCCTTCGAGGGCGTCTGCATCGCCCGCGCTGGCGGCGGGGTGAACGAGAATTTCACCGTCCGGAAAATCTCCTTCGGCGAAGGCGTGGAGCGGGTCTTCCCGATCCTGTCGCCGAACATCGACGCCATCGAGGTCAAGCGCCGCGGCGTCGTCCGGCGCGCCAAGCTCTATTACCTGCGGGACCGTCGCGGCAAGTCCGCCCGGATCGCCGAAAAGCAGACGATCCGCCCGGTCAAGGGCGTCGTGGTCCCGGAAACCGGCACCGCCCAGAAGGCCGACGACACCGAAGCATAAGCCGCTTCGGTTCGCCGAAATTGCAAAGGCCCCGGTCGCGAGACCGGGGCCTTTTCTATGGGGACCTAGTTCGGATAGAGCCGCCCGTCCGCGTCCTTCTGGCCTTCCAGACTGTGCTTGAGATCGCGCATCTGGTCGTGCCCCTCCTTCACCGTGGTGTAAGCCCGGCGGATGGTCTCGCGGGTCGTCGCCGAGACGCTGGAGTCCTCCAGGGCGGTTTCATACTTGCCCTTGATGAAGTCCTCGCCGGTCTCGACGGAGTTCACCACCGCCTGTTCATCGCGCAGCAGGGCGTGTTTGACGTCCAGAAAGGCGCGGTGGGCCTTGGCGAGGATCGAGCCGTCGTCCTCGGGCTCCCCGCCCAGATTGCGGACCGTGCCCTGCAGGTCGGCCGCGACCTGCTGACGCTCGAAGCTGCGGGCCTCGAACAGCGAGCGGTAGCCGGGCTTGTCGGTCTCCTTGGCGGCTTCGCGATAGCCGTCGGCGCTGTCGATCGCGGTTTCGATCAGGCTGTTGAGAATGCGAATGTCGTGGTCGTTGGGGGTCGTCATGGGCAGGCCTTTCACAGCTTCCGGGAGGAACCGTGAAAGCGCGATCGAGCCTGAAAAGGTTTCAGCTTCGCCGTTCTACAATTTCGTGCGCAGCGACCAGAGTTCCGGGAAACACCGCCGCTGGAGGGTCTCGGTCAGATAGGCGACGCCCTCGGTGCCGCCCGTGCCGCGCCGCCGGCCGATGATGCGCTCGACCGTCACGACGTGCTTGTGCCGCCAGGTCAGCAGGGCGTCGTCCAGGTCCACCAGCTTCTCGGCCAGCTGATAGAAGGGCCACCAGCGGGCGGTGTCGCGATAGACCTCGAGCCACGCGGCCTCGACCTCTTCGGACGGTTCATAGGGCTTGCTGACATCCCGGTTCAGAACCGCGACCGGGATCGGCAGGCCCGCGACGGCCAGCTGCGAGAGAGCGTCGTCGTACAGGCTCGGCGCATCGAGAGCGGCCTGAAGCGCGGCGTGGGCCGCAGGACGTTCGACATGGAAGCGCAGGAAGCGATCATCCTTCAGCCCAAGCATGAACTCGAACCGCCGGAATTGATCGCTCTGGAAGCCCGAGGACGAGCCCAGAACGCCGCGGAAGCGCAGATAGTCGGCCGGCGTCATGGTGGCGAGGATATCCCAGCTCATGGTCATCACCGCCTGGATGCGGCTGACGCGGGCGAGGCATTTGTAGGCGGGGACCAGATCGCCGCTGCGGACCAGCGACTGGGCGAGGGTCACCTCGTGCAGGATCTGCTTGAGCCACAGCTCCTTGGTCTGGTGGATGATGACGAAGAGCATCTCGTCATGCTCATCAGACAGCGGATGCTGGGCGACGAGAAGGTCGTCGAGCGCCAGATAGCCGGCGTAGGTGATGTCGGAGGGCTGGGCGGCTTCGGTCATTCCTGACCTATCGCGCGGGAGGCGCGGAGGCTCAAGGCTTGTCGGGATGGTCCGGCCGGTCATCCCAGCCTTCGCGGCTGGACTTGAAGGCCAGCGCCATCAAGGCCCAGGTCAGTCCGACTGTGCCCATGACACCGAGCGAGAGGGCGATCAGGCCATGCAGGCCCAGGGGTCCGCCCCCGATCGCGGTCCAGGCAAGACAGACGGCGACCGTCGCGAGCGCGGCGACGCCGCTGACCGCAAGGACTCTCAGCAGCAGACGCCGCGCGGTCAGCGCTGGACCCACTGGCCCTGGGCGTTGCGGTACCACTGGCCGGTGCTGATACGGGGCAAGAGCTGCGTCTGGAACATCCGGGCTGCAGCGGTTTCGGTCGTCGCGCCGTCGCCGGCGGCCTGTGCGCTGCGGGCATAGGCTTCGCGGCGGGCCGCGTTTGTCGCCTGGACCGCCTCGGTCAGGGCGGCGTCCGAAGCCGGGACGCGGAAGCCCAGGTAGCCGTCAGCCTGTTCGCCGACCGTGCCCTGCACCTTGGCGGCGTCGATCATGGACTTCTGGGCGGAGGTCTGGGCGAAAGCCGCGCCCGCGGCGACGCCGAGAGCCGCGATGGCCGCGGCGACGACGAAGAACTTGCGGAAAGACATCTGGGTCAACTTTCGCATCAGAACAGGTTGGGGTTTTCGACGAGGAGGTCCTGCAGCTCCTTGTCGAGGCGCACGCGAACATCGGCGTCGAGTTTCGCGTAGATCTGGATCGGATCCACCTGAAGCCGGACCGTGGGCGTGCAGGCGCCAAGGCCAACCGCGGCGATGAGGCCGAGCAGGGCGAGGCGGGTGCGCGTCCGGGTCTGGGGCCGAGTCATGTGCGGTGGTCTCCGGTCTTCAATCGACGGCGATCTAACGCGATTGAGCGTGAACGGGTTCTGAACGGCGAAGATGGCCTGATCACGGCGTGGTCAGGGGCGCAGCCGGCGACGGCGCCGAGGGGCGGCCGTCGCGGGCGCGGTTGAGCTCGAGAAGGTCGCCGATCAACTGGTTCAGGTTGAGGGTCGTGTCGAGCGTAAGGTCGATCCCCGTGCCTGACGGCAGCGGCAGTGTCCGATTGAGGAACTCCCGGCTGATGAACTCGGCAAGCGGGATGCGCAGCTCCTGGCGCACCGGAGGGTCGTGCCGGCCGCGGATGCGGAACAGTACGCCGATCCGGCCTTCGTCGAGACTGTTGACCTCGGCTGACAGGATGTCGAACGAGAGGTTCTCCATGGCCTGATAGGCCAGATCCTGAACCGTGTTGGGCGGCACGGCCTCGCCGCCGCCGCCGGCCTCGAGGCCACTGAGCGCCTCGCGCGCGATGGACAGGCGGCCCGGCTGTACGGCTGCGAGAGATCCGCCGGAAATACGAACACCGTTCACCCGATCGGACGTGAAGGGCAGCCGGCCCGAGACGACGGCGTCGAGGTTGACCTTGTCGCCGAACCCGGAGCCGGCGATCACCTGACCCAGCTGAACGTTCTCGAACACGATGACGCCGCTGATCGGTTGGTCCGGGTCCAGCGAAACGGCGAAGGGCTCGACCCGGATGTATCCACCGGCCACCGCAAGATCGCCGCCCTCGATCGTCACCGCCGCCTTGTCCAGACCGAAGGTCAGCTCGATTTCCGTCAGGGGGACGACCGATTCCAGCAGGTCGGCGGACAGCCGTTGGCCCGGGGCCGCGGTCAGCGGCGCCAGATTGATGAAGTCGATGGTCCCGCGCAGGCCCTTGACCGGGCCGGCGGGGCTGGTGAAGTCGAGGCCGGGGATGGTCAGGCGGCCCGAGCTCGTCCCTTCGGTGTCCGCTCGCCAGTCGATGCGGCCGCTGAAGGCCGCAGAGCCGCTCGCCGGCGAGCCGACAAATGCGGCCAGGGGACTGAGATCGGAAGGCTGAAGGGCGCCCTCGGCGAAGACGATGGACGGGGCGTCGATGGTCAGGCCGCCCGCCCCCGACTGGCCATCATGCGCCAAGGTCAGGCGACCGAGCGAGACGCCTTCGCGCGCAAGATCGAAGGCGCCCGTCCAGTCTTCGCCGGACAGGCGGGCCGATCCCCTGGCGGTCAGAGGATTGAAGCGCAGGGGCGTGGTGGAGTCCTCGACCGTCGCGCGTGAAATGCGCGCTTCGAGACCGACGCCGCCGGGGCCGCCGGTCGCTGTGAAACCGCCTCCGGCGTCGCGGAAGTTCAAGGCGAGGAAGGGCGCCGAGGCGTTCAGGCCTTTGAGTGCGCCGTCCGCCCGCCAGCGACCGTCGGCGACGCTGACCAGCGGGCGGGCGACGGGGCAGATGTCGCCGGCGATCTCCATGACATCGCTCTCATCGAGTTCGAGCCGATCGACGGTCAGCGGGATGCAGCGGGCGGCGACATAGGCGAGGCGGCTCGCCGAAGAGGTCAGCTCGCCGCGGGTCTGGACGCTTATCCCCCGGGCGAGGCCGAAATCCAGAGCCGCTCGGCCATCCAGCGTGGCGGTGAACCCTGACGGCGTTAGCCGCCAGGCCGGAATGGCGAAGGCGGCCTCCGGCAGGCCCTGACCGCGTGTGGCCGTCAAGGAGAGCGCGCCGCCGCCCGCATGGCCACGCGCTGCAGCGAAGATCGGAGTCGCAGCGGGGCGGAGGGTGAGCACGCCGCCGTTCGCCGGCCGAAGGGTCGCCGGACGGGTCAGGGTCAGGCGGGTCCCCGAATGTCCCGTGCTCAAATCGAACCCGGGAACATCAACCGCAAATGCGGTGAGGGCGCGCTTCATCCCCGCCAGTTCCGGTACGTCATCGTTCGAGGGGGCCCCGAACAGGGGCCAGGCTCCGCGGGCCGATCGGAAGGCGCCTGTGGCCGTCACACGCAGGCCTCCATCGGCGACGAGATCAAAATCGGTCGTAGCCCGCACACCGGTCAGGGTCAGTTCGTCCCTGGCCAGTCGCGCCGCAGACAGGACAAGGGAACCGCCCGCTTCCATCGCGCCGCCGCGCCCACCCAGGGTCAGGTGGCTCGAGGTCAGCCTGATCTCCGCGCCGTCCAGTCCGGCCCCGGACGCCCGGGCCGCGCTTACGGCGGCGGCGCCGTCCAGCTCCCAGCCCAGACCGCGAGCATCGCGCGTCACGGTGGTCCGGGCGCCCGTCAAACGCAGGCGGGCCGTCGCAGCCGAGGCTGCAGGGCCATCAATGCGGTCCGCGCGAAGGTCGACCGCGCTGGTCCCGTCGATACGGAAGGCCTCGATCCAGCCGGTTGTCTGGCCGTCGAAGGTCAGGCGCAGATCGGCGTCGCGCGCCGATGTTTCTCCGGTGACGACGCGTGCGGCCTCCACCTCCAGGTCAATCCGCGCCCGCCCGTCCCCGCGCCGGACCTTGAGGTCGGGATAGGGCAGGTCGCCGACCACGGTCGCCTCGACCGCCTCACCGGCGATGCCGGGCAGGTTCGCGCGAGCCGCCGCCGCAGAGACGCGCAGGGCGACGCGGTCGCCCGTCGTGGTCAGATCGACCGTGGCCCGCAGCCCTTCCGCTTCGGCGTCTCCGCTCTTGAAAGCCGTCGCCGGCATCCGTGCGGTCAGCCGCATCAGCTTGCCGTCATCGATCCGGGCGTCGCCCTGGATATTGGTCGGGCCGAAGTCGGTGTCGAGCCGGACCCGTGCGCCCTCAACCAGAACCAGGGGCCCCCGGCTGTCGGGACGGGGGGGCTGGCCTGCGAAGCGCTCGATCAGGGGATCCAGCGAGCCGAGGGTCAGCTTGCCGTTCCGGACGCTGGCCCGCACCACCGGGCGGATCAGTCGGATACGGGTGGGTGTCAGGCCAATCCCTCCCTTCGACCAGGGTGCGCCGAGGGCATAGTCGACCTCGACCCGTTCGACGGTAACGTCAGGGTCGGCGGAGTCCCCGATGCGGACACGGGCTGTCAGCCCGTCCAGTTCCAGCCGATCGACCTGCATGTCGGCCTCGATGCCCTGCTGCTCCAGCCAGCCGATCAGGACCTGTCGCGTCGCGGCGCGCCGGTTGAGGTAGAGCAGGGCGGTCAGGACCAGCAGGACGCCGAACACCACCCCCGCGATCCGCAGGGCGCGCCGACCCCGGGTGCGCACAGGCCGCAAGGGGGGCGGAGCGGGATCGGTCGCAGCAGTCATGGACCGGTCATAACGGGACAGTCGCGCCGGAAGAAAGGCCGGTTAGCAAAGGAATTCTCCGGGTCAGCAAAATGATCGTGTCCTAGGAACCACAGCAGAGTGGCGCATGAGCCACTTTGAGTGTCCGCGGGTCAGTTCAGGACATGTTGCCGCGGGGAAGAGTCTATTCATCGTCCAAACGCGGCGAATACACGACCAGGTTCCCTCGTTAGTCTCACGGTTCACGCAAGCTTTACCCGCGACTACGGCTCCGGTTAACGCGCTGTAACGAACCATCTTCCCATGATGGGACGGACGGGCTATACGCCCTGTCTCGCGGCGGAGGCTCCTTCGGCGCGATCCTTGCTACCAGTGGCTTTGGCGCCGTCCGGCGTCGTCGTTTCTCGGGGACCGATGGCTCAGTTCGATCCACGTCGCCAGCCGATGCGCATTGCGCCACACGCCTTGACGGCGGTGGCCGCGATCTCGGTGGCGCTGCTTGCCGGTCGTGTGTACCAACCCGCGAAAGCGGAAGAGGCTCCGCCTCTTACCCAGAATCAGATCGCTGCCCTGGCTGATCAGGCGTTCGCCGCCGCGGGGATGCCCGCCGGCCTTACGACGCCCGAGGCCATTCCTGTCCAGATCCGCCGCGGCGAGACCTTCGAACAGGCCGTCCGCCGCACCGGCATCGCTCCGGAAGAGGCGTCGGCCGTTGCAGCCACCCTCTCGAACGCGATGGACGTGAACGCCATGCGCGCCGGCCAGCGATTCGAGACGGCAATTTCCCAACCGCGCGGCGGTCGGGGCGAGGCTCGTCTGATCGGCCTGACCATGCGCACGGGTCCGGCGACCCAGTTGACCGTGTCCCGCAGCTTCGACGGCGCCCTGCGTCTTCGGGCGCTGGAGGAGAAGGTCACTCACGAGACGGTGGTTCTGACCGGCAAGGTCGAGGGTTCCCTGATACGGACAGCCCGTCGCGAAGGGGCGCCCGCCGAGGTGGCCCGCGCCGCCGGCCGACTGTTCTCGCACCGGTTCGACATGGACCGCGACGTCCATGCCAATGACGAGTTCACCTATGTCTTCGGCCGCACCGTCACCGAGAATGGCCGGACCATCGGCACGGACGGGCTGCTGTACGCCGAACTGAAGGGCGTCGCCTTCTATCGCTTCCAGCCCGACGGGGCCCGCGAGGCCCAGTATTTCGACGCCAGCGGAAAGAACACGCGCTCGGCCTTCATGCGCACCCCGCTTGAGCGAGGCTTCCGCGTATCCTCCTCGTTCGGCTTCCGCCGTCACCCGATCGCCGGCTATCGCAAGATGCACCAGGGTATCGATTTCGCGGCCGGCAGCGGCACGCCTGTCGTGGCGCCGGCTGACGGCGTGGTCGTCGAGGCCCGGCGCTGGGGCGGCTATGGCAACTGGCTGCGCATCCGCCACCCGAACGGACTGGAAACCGGCTACGGCCACCTCTCCCGCTACGCCTCGGGCCTGCGCGCCGGGCAGCGTGTACGTCAGGGTCAGATCGTCGCCTATGTCGGTTCGACCGGCGCCTCGACCGGCCCCCACCTGCACTATGAAATCTGGCGCGGCGGCCAGCGGATCAATCCGGCGGGCGTTCGCACCACCGAGGGCACGGTCCTGGCCGGCTCCGACCTCGCGGCCTTCAAGGCCGAGAAGGCCCGCATCGACCGCATCCGGGCCGCCGGCGGCGAGCGCCGGCCGGTCGTTCAGCGCGCCTCCGTTGAGGGCCTGCGGCCCGCCCAGGGCTAGGCCCCTTCAGCCTCCCGAATTGGCCGCAGCGATCAGCGCGTCGTCGATCTCTCTCGCACGGATCGCGGCCGGCCGCTGGAACAGCCTGGCCGCATAGCCCTTGAAGGCGTCCCGGTCCGGCAGGCTCTTGAACTGCAGGCCCCAGCCGATCTGGCTGCCCAGATAGACGTCGAGTGCGGTGAACCGGTCGCCGAGCAACCACGGTCCCGATCCCGAGACGACGGCCTCGAGCGCGTCGACCACCTGTTCGAAACTTCCGTAGCCGGCCATTCCGGCCTTGTCGGACGGCGCCAGCAAGCCCAGCGATTTGGCCGTCACAGCCGCCTCCAGCGGGCCGGCCCCGAAGAACATCCAGCGCAGGTAGGGTCCTCGCAACGGATCGTCGAGCGCCGGCGCGAGGCCAGCCTCGGGGAAGGCGTCCGCCAGCCAGGTGCAGATGGCGGCGCATTCGGTCACCACCACCCCGCCGCGGGTGACCGCAGGCACCTTGCCCATCGGATTGATCGCCAGATATTCCGGGGCCTTCATCGTCGTGCCGTAATCCAGAACCACCGTGCGGTACGGCTGGCCGATCTCCTCCAGCATCCAGCGCGCGATGCGGCCGCGCGACATGGGGTTGGTGTAGAAAACGATTTCGTCGGACTGGCTCACTGCGCTCTCCCTCGCGTTACCCCGCGAAAGCTAACCCGAAGACGACATGGAACAAAGACGAAACATTCTGCGAGGTCTTGCCGGCGGGGCGCTGCTCTGGGGCGCCGGGTCCGGCGCCCGGGCGCAGAACGCCTTCAACTCAAGACGGATCGCCGTGACGACACGTGGTCGCGGCACGGACGTGCTGCTGATCCCCGGCCTGGCCTCGACCGCCGAGGTCTGGCGCGGCGTAGCGGACCGGCTGGCCGGCAAACGACGCCTTCATCTGATCTCGGTCCGCGGCTTTGGCGATCTGCCCGCAGGGGCAAACGCCAGCGGTGCGGTCATGGCTTCGGTCGCGACCGAAGTGCGGCGCTACATCAACGAACAGCGGCTGGAGCAGCCAGCCATCATCGGCCACTCCATGGGCGGCCAGCTGGGACTGCGCATCGCGGCGGACGCCGGCGCCCGCATTGGCCGTGTCATGGTCGTCGACTCCTCGCCGTTCTTTCCCGCCCTGATCAGCCCTCAGGCCACCGTTGGCGACGTCGAGCCGATCGCCCAGCTGGCCTATCAGGCGATCCATTTTCTCGGCGACGAGGCCCTGCGGGCGCACGGCCGCGAGATGGGACTGGAGCTCGGCGGCGCGACCGACGCGGTGTTCGGGACGCTGGGCTGGCAGGGCGGCGACCGCCGGGTCCTGGCCCAGTCGTTGTATGAGGTGATGACCGTCGACCTGCGCCGCCGCCTGCCCGACATCACGGCTCCGGTGACGGTTGTGTACGGCTGGAGCGCGGATGGAAATTCGCCGCGCAGCCGAACCGACAGCCTGTTCCGCGGCGCCTATGCCCGGCTGCGCACCCCGGCGGCCTTCGTGCCGATCGAGGGCGCGGAGCATATGGTGATGATCGACCAGCCGGCACGCTTCATGGCTGCCGTGGACCGGTTCCTGGCCTGAGGCTTCAGTCGGCGTCCGGCTGGTTGTCCGGATGGGCGGCGATGAAGGCGGGGTGACGGGCGGCCGCCGCCTCGATGGCCAGAAGGCGCGGGAAGGACTCAAGCGGCACGTTGAACCGGCGCGCCGAATAGATCTGCGGGATCAGATAGCAGTCGGCCAAGGTCGGGGCGTCGCCGAAACACCAGCCGGCGCCGTGGCGGCCGACGAGTGCTTCCAGCGCTTCGAAACCGGGCAGGATCCAGCGAGCGGCCCAGGCGTCCACGGCGGCCTGGTCGGCGCCGAAGGTCTCGCGCAGCGCCTTGCCAACCCGCAGATTGTTCAGGGGATGAATGTCGCAGCCGATCAGCGCGGCCATGGCGCGGACAAGAGCGCGCTCCACCGGATCCGACGGCAACAGGGCGGGGGCGGGGTGGGTCTCCTCCAGCCACTCCAGAATCGCCGGGCTCTGGGTCAGGACGGCGTTCTCGACCTCCAGCGCAGGCACCATGCCCTGCGGGTTGAGGGCGACGAAGGCCTCGGACCTCTGGGCGCCGGTGCGCAGGTCGACGCCCTGCTGGTCATAGGCCAGCCCCTTGAGCGCCAGGGCGATACGGGTGCGGTAGGCGGCGCCCGAGCGCCAGTAGCCGTGCAGGATCATCGCGGCCTCACCGTAAAGCTCAGGGGTTGCAGGCCGCCGATCGTCGCCTCGACCCGGTCCCCGGGCTGGAGCGGGCCGACGCCTTCCGGCGTGCCCGTGAAGATCAGGTCGCCGGGCCGGACGTCCCACAGCTCGCGCGCCTTGGCGAGAATCTCGAGCGGGTTCCAGACCATGTCGTCCAGCCGCCCGGACTGACGCGCTTCGCCATTGACCGACAGGGCGATGGGGGCCGCCGGGTCCGGCAGTGCGCCCAGCGTCAGGGCGCCGCAGGGCGCAGACTGATCGAACCCCTTGGCGGCGTCCCACGGGCGGCCCTTCTCCTTGGCCGCCGCCTGGAGGTCCCGGCGGGTCAGGTCACAGCCCACGGCCCAGCCCACGATGTCGCCGTCCGCGCCGACGGCGCAGACCAGTTCGACTTCGTGATGCAGATTGGCCGTCGCGGTCGGAAAGACCGGGTCGGCGCCGTCGACAATCACGGCGTCGGCGGGCTTGGTGAAGAAAAACGGCTCCGCGCGAGCCTGGCCCATCTCACGGGCATGGCCCGCGTAGTTCTGACCCACGCAGAGGATGCGGCGGACGGGAAAGCGCTCGCTTCGGCCGGAAATCGGGAGCGAGGGCGTCGGCGAGGGGAGAAACAGCCAGTCGGTCATCCCCCCTGTCTATGCCCGGATGCGGCGCTTCGCCACCGTCGGCTGATGCTGCATTGCGGGAACCGTCACCGGACAGTGGCGTTCCGGCTCAGGGTTCTCTATCTAACCGTCAAGCTTGACGAACGGAGCGCGCATCATGGCGACGACCAAAACGGCACGGGCGACCGTGAAAGACGACATCAACACGCTCAAGGACGATCTCAAGGTGCTCGGCGCCGAAGAGAAAGCCCGGCTGCGCGAGAAGGCTACCGCGGCGGAAGCCCGTCTGCGCGCAAAGGCGGCGGAAGCTGAAACCCGCCTGCGCGAAGAGGCCGACGTCCTGCGCGATCGGGCCCGCGGATATTACGACACCGCCCGTGTGCGAGGTCAGGAGTACTATGACGAAGCCAGCGAGCGCTTCGACGAGGCGCAGCGCTATCTGGTCGAGCGGGTGCAGGAGCGCCCGATGCAGTCGACCGCCATCGCCCTCGGCGTCGGCGTCGTGCTCGGCCTGCTTCTCGCCGGTCGTCGGCGCTGATGTTCGGCGGGGGCATGGCCAGGGATCTGGTCAAGAAGGCCGTCGCGGCCTCCGTCGCCGCGGGCGCCGCCCTGGTCGCCGTCCTGGCGCTCGGGGCGACGATCTTCTACGCCCTGCAACTGGTCGTCGTTCCCCTTGCGGCCGCGGCGATCACCTTCCTGCTGTTCGCCGTGATCGCCCTCGCCGTCGCCCTGATCTTCGTCGCGCGCAGTGAGGCGGAAGATGAGGAGGATGAGGACGACGTCTCCGGCCTGGGTCAGCGCGCCTATACCCTGTTCCGCCAGCGGCCGATCCTCGGCACTGTCGCCGCCCTCGCCGGCGGGTGGATATTCCTCCGCAATCCGGCTCTGGCCACCATGGTCGCCGCAGCCTTCACAGAAAAATCGCACGGCAGCCGCCGTCGGCGCTGAGGCGGAACGGCCGAGGCTTCAGAACGTTGGTTCAGCAGGCGCGCCTGCGCCTCGATCAACTGCTCTGGAAGGAAAGCCTATGCTGCGTTGGGCCGTCATTTTTCTCGTGCTCGCCCTTGTCGCCGGCGCCCTCGGCGCAGGTGGTGTGGCGGGTCTGTCGATGAACATCGCCTAGGTGTTGTTCGTCGTCTTCCTCATCCTGCTTGTCGTCCACTTCTTCACCGGCCGAGGCCGGCGGGTCTAGCGACGAACGCGCGAAACAATGAAAGGCCGTGGTCGATCAGACCGCGGCCTTTTCCATTTGACCGGCCTCATTGGGATCCGGCGCCGTGGCTGTCCGGCGCGTGTCCTGACGGCGAGGCAGTTTCCAGGACTGGTTGGGCTCGAAACGGTCGCCGGTCCAGGCGATGGCGGTGACGGTGATCTGGTGCGCGTCCCAGTCGATCTGGTTGAAGCTGGGCGGCGCGCCCCGCTCACGATGCGACAGCGTCCCGCAGCCCACCGCATAGGAGCAATGGTCGCCGAGGCTGATCGGCAGGGCGAACGGCACGTGGACGTGACCGGTGGTGATCAGATCTACGCCGGCCTCGGCGAAGATCAGGGCGGCCGCGTCGCCGCGCTTCACATCGCCGGTCATGGGCGTGCCGATCATCTCGACCAGCGGGTGGTGGCAGGCGAGAACACGCAGCGCGCCGACCGGCGCCTGTCGAAGCGCCTCGGCGGCCTTGCGGGTCTGGTCCAGGTCGATGACGCCCTTCGACCAGTTGGCCCGCGCCTGCCATCCGCGCGCCGTGACAACGCCGCGCACCATCAGGTTCGGGCTGAGGAACTGGTGGTCGTGGGCGGGATGTCCGGTGGCGCGCTCGAACGCCTTCCATGGGCTGAAGACCCGCGCCATCAGGCTCCAGTACGGCACGTCGTGATTGCCGACGATCACAAACCGCGGGTCCGGCATGCTGGCGATCCAGCGGCCCGCCGCCTCAAACTCGTCGGGCAGGCCCTGCTGGGTGATGTCGCCCGTGATCAGGACGAGATCGTGAGCCGTACCGTGAGCATAGTCGAGTGCGGCAGCGCAGGCATGCCGGTGTTCGCAGCCGAAATGGATGTCCGAAAACTGGAGGATTCGCCCCACTATGCGGCATCCTCCGCGACCGGCGGATTCGGGGCGAGCGCACGGAACGCCGTGCGAATGAAGCGGACCTTGGCCTCATGTCGAAGCAGCGCGGGCTCGCCGTCGATTACGGCGGGGATGCGCGAACGGGCCCGGATGGTCGCTTGCTGGATCGCCTTGGTGGTGACGGCCGGATCCTGGCGCCAGTCGTCGAACACGGCGTGGGCGGCGAGACGGAAGGCCTGGAGCGCATCGGCGGGATTCATTGCAGCGGCCTCCAGCCCGGTATGCTCGTCCATCGCCTTTGAGATCATCGGGCTGATCAGGACAAGCGCTTCGGCGCGACGATCGGCCCGTCCATCCAGTGAAAAGCGCAGACGGCCCGAAAAGGCGCGCTTCAGCGCGCGGCGGCCATAGGCCCAGGCCAGTCCGAACTTGCCCTCCCGCACCGCCTCGCGAGCCGGCGCCCAGAGGGCCGGCGCTCCGAGGATGGCGGCGCAATAGAAGGCTTGCTTGAAGCGCCCGTCGGTGACCTCGCCCCCTGCAACGCATTGGGACGCGCCCTCCTCCAGGGCTCGTCTGAGCGCGACCTTCCAGTCGGCGGTGCCATACAGGGCGCGCGGCAGCATGTTCATCGTGCCGCCCGGCAGCGGGGCCACCAGAGGTCCGTCGGGTCCGGCGCGTGAGGCGATCGTCCCGGCGGTGCCGTCTCCAGCGAGCACGAACAGAACATCGGGCCGGGCATCGAGCGCCTGCTGGACCTGGACATCGAACTGTCCGCCCTCGAGCGCCACCACGGTCGCCTCGAAGTCGTAGTCCGCGAGGATGCTCGCCGCCTCGTCCGCCGCATTGGGGCCGACGCCCCCCGACAGCGGATTGACCAGCATGATGACGCGCCCCAGCGCGACGTGCGGGGTCAGGACGTGCGGTTCAACGGTCGGTGTCTGTGCCGGAGTCGCGAGATCGCTCACCGGCGTCACAGTATCAGTCATGTCGCCCGAACGTCCCGACCGGAACGATGTTCCGATCGGGAGCGCCAAAGCGTGACTATTGTTTCTTCATCTCGTCAGAAGCGGCGGCGGCGCCGGCCTGGGCGGCGTCACCGGCCTTCTCAGCGGCGGCGCCGGCGGCGTCGGCGGCTTCGTCAGCGACCCGGGGAGCCTCACCCTTGACCGTGGACACACCCTTGGCGATCCAGCCGTCCATCATGGCGCCGCCTTCAGCCAGCGACTGCTCCTTGATGCCCAACACGGCTGTCAGGACGCCGAACAGGGCCAGAAGGGTCACAAGGACCCCAACGATCGGATTGCCCGAACGCCGCTTGGTGCGGGCCCAGACCGGGCTGTGCTCGCCGTCGTCCGCCATGCGGACCGGTTCAGAAAAACGCATACGATACCCCCGTCTCAACTCAGAAAATCGAGGCCGCACCCTCCGCACGACGCCGATCGAAGCCTAATACAGGCTTAACCTCGATCATAGCGCGGGAACCGCCACGCTTATCCAGCGTTCTCACCCGTGGGGCGAACCCGAGGGATGAAGGAAAAATCCATGAACAAGGCAATCATCGCGATCGCCGGCGCCGGTCTTCTGGTCAGCGCCTGTGCGACAGACGAATACGGCAATCCCAACCAGACCGTACGACAGGGCGCTATCGGCGCCGGCATCGGTGCGGTCGCAGGCGCGATCATCGGCAACAACGTTGGCGACGGCAACGCCGGTCGTGGCGCGGCCATCGGTGCCGTGGTCGGCGGCGTCGCCGGCGCAGTGCGCGGTTCGCAACAGGATCGCGCCAACCAGCAGCGCTACCGCGACAGCCAGAACCGTTATTACTACTGCTACGACGGTCGTCAGGACGAATGCTACTGGGAGAACGGCCAGCGTCGCTACTAGGCGCGGGCTGGTTGACTGAAAGTCAGGGCGGTTCGTCGCGAGGCGGACCGCCCTTTTCATGAGCGGTGAGGGGTTGGACATGAAGCGGGTGATTGGAATTGCGGGCCTGGCTGTGGCGGTCGGGCTGTCGGGGTGCGGGGTGACGCGGTTCATGGAGCGGAGCGCGGTGGTGACCGAGCCGTCGCCGTGCACGGCGAAGCGGTTCGAGGTCTATTTCGCCGACAGCGAGGCGCGGCTCACCGAGCCGGCGCGGCAGGCCATCGGCATGGCGGCCGCCCAGCTGCAGGGGTGCGACATCCGCAAGGTGCAGGTGCTGGGCCTGGCCGATGCGCGCGGCGGGGCGACGGCGAACCTGAGCCTGTCCGAGCGCCGGGCCCAGGCGGTGGCGGAGGCCCTGACGGCGGCGGGCTGGCCCGCGCCCGCCTTCGAGGTGGATGCGGCAGGCGACGAGGGCGCGGTGACCGACGCCGGGGTGCGCGAACCCATGCGCCGACGCACCGAGGTTCTGGTCGAGGCCGCGCCGCGCTGACATCCTGAAGGGCGCGACGCCGCGCCGCCCACGTGGGCGGTGACGGAGGCGGGTGCGGACGGCTAAGTTCCGCGCGACCGTCTGCGGAGGCCGCGTGAACCATTTCGTCCGAGTGTTGATCCTTCTGGCCGTGAGCCTGTGGCCGGTCGCGGCCGCAGCCGAGGCGGCGGAGGCCGGCCCGCAGCGCACCGAACGGATCGAGGCCGAACTGGTCCCGATGTCGAACTGGGCGGCGCCGGGCTCGACGGCCGTTGTGGCGGTGAAACAGACGATCCAGCCCGGCTGGCATACCTACTGGCGCAATCCGGGCGACTCCGGCGGGGCGACGACCCTGACCTGGACCCTGCCGCAGGGCGTGCGGGCCGGCGAGATCGTCTGGCCCGTTCCCGAGCGCCAGCGCATCGCGGGGCTTATGAACTACGGCTATTCCGGCGAGGTCTGGCTGCCGGTCCCGGTCGAGATACCGCCCACGGCGCGCGCCGGAACGGTTCTCCCGTTGTCGGTCAGGGCGCTGTTTCTCGTGTGCAGCGCCGAAATGTGCGTGCCGGACGAGCTGACCCTGAGGCTCGACCTCCCCATCCGCGACGGAGCGGCGCCGCTGGACCGGCGTCACGGCCGCGCGATCACGGCGGTGCTGGAGACGGCGCCCCGGCCCGCGGGCATCGAGGCGCGGGTCGCCCTGGAAAACGGTATCCTGACCCTGGCCGCGGCGGGCGGACCCCTGGCCGGACGCGATCCGGGTCCCAGCTATTTCTTCCCGTTCGAGGGCGGAGTCATCGACCATCCCTCCGTCCAGACCGGCGAGTGGGGGCCGCAGGGGCTGACCTTGCGGATGCAGCCGGGCGGCGAGAGCCGGGCGACGGGCCTCGGCGGGGTCATCGGAGGCGTGCTGGTCACCGGCCACGGCGCCTGGGAAATCCGCGCCGAACCGGGCGCGGCGCCCGCCGGGACCTCGGGGTCCGGCGTCATCGCCGCCGTCGCGGATGCGGCGCCGGCCGGCGCCGACGGCAAGACGGAGACCGGTCTGGTCCTCTTCGCCCAGGCCCTGCTGTTCGCCGTCCTCGGCGGGCTGATCCTGAACCTGATGCCCTGCGTCTTCCCGATCCTGGCGATGAAGGCGGCCTCGCTGGCGGCCTCGGCCCATGACGCGCGCCACGCCCGGCGCGACGGCCTGGCCTTCCTGGCAGGCGTCCTGACCACCTTCCTGTTGCTGGCCGGCGTCCTGCTGACTCTGCGGGCGGCGGGCGAGGCCGTCGGCTGGGGCTTCCAGCTGCAGTCGCCGCCGGTGACGGCCGGCCTGGCCCTGCTGATCCTCGCTGTGGCGCTGAACCTGTCGGGCGTCTTCCATGTCGGCGCCGGGCTGCAGGGCGCCGGTTCCGGTCCTCTGTCGCGCCTGCCCGGCGGGCTGGGGGCCTTCTTCACCGGCGCGCTGGCGGTGATCGTGGCCGCGCCCTGCACCGCCCCCTTCATGGCCTTTGCGCTGGGCGCCGCGCTGGTGATGCCGTGGCCCCTGGCGCTGCTGGTCTTCCTCGGGCTGGGGCTCGGCCTCGCCCTGCCGTTCGTCCTCGTCAGCCTGTCGCCGGGCCTGCTGGCGAAACTGCCGCGGCCCGGTCCGTGGATGGAGCGGCTCAAGGGCCTGCTGGCCTTCCCCATGTATGCGACCGCCCTGTGGCTGGCCTGGGTGTTCAGCCGCCAGACCGGGGCCGACGCCCTGGGCCTGCTGCTCGCCGCGGGCCTGCTGCTGGCGCTGGGCGCCTGGCTGATCGGCTGCGGCCAGATCGAACGCGGCTTCGGACGGCGCGGGGTGTTCCACCTGACCGCCGGCGTCGCAGCGCTTCTGCTGGCCGGAACGGCCCTGATCCTCGCGGCCCGGGCGCCGGTCGAGGCCGCGGGTCCGGCTGCGGCGGCAGAAGGCGCCGGGCCGTCGAGCGCGCCCTGGTCGAGCGCGGCGGTCGAGGCGGCCCTCGCCCAGGGCCGGCCGGTGCTGGTCAATTTCACCGCCGACTGGTGTGTCACCTGCAAGATCAACGAGCGGACCTCGCTGTCCACGGCGGGCGTGAAGGCGGCGATCGAAGGGTCAAACGCCGTCTATCTGGTCGCGGACTGGACCCGTCGCGACGACGCCATCACGGCCGAACTGCAGCGCCACGGCCGGTCGGGAGTGCCGTTGTATCTGCTGTATGCGCCGGGCGTCGCGGAGCCACGGGTGTTGCCGCAACTTCTGACCGAGGGGGTGGTGGTGGAGGCGTTGGAGGATGTGAGGCGGTAGCCGACCGCAAACAACTTTCGTCATCCTCCGGCGAGCGCAGCGAGACCGGGGGACCCAGCGGCGCCGAAGGCGATCTTTTCACGCAGGATGTCTGACACAGCGAGCCCGCGACAGGTTCGCGCTCTCGCGCGCCGCTGGGTCCCCCGGTCTCCGCGGCTTCGCCGCTTCGCCGGAGGATGACGAAAGGAAGAAAAACGCATAGGTTGTGCGAATGGGAACGCATCGGACGTTCATCGCGACCTATATGATGGCCAGTCGACTGAACGGCGCCATCTATACGGGCATGACCTCCAACCTCCGGGCTCGCGTCTGGAAGCACAAGACGCACGCCTGGGCCGGCTTCACCGACGACTACGCCGCACACGGCTGGTCTGGTTTGAGCGGCACGCATGGGTCGTCGCGGCCATACGCCGGGAGAAACGCATCAAGAAGTGGCTTCGCGACTGGAAGCTGGCGCTGATCGAGAAGGACAATCCCGAATGGCTGGATCTCGCAGCGGACTGGTACCCGGTGAATGATCCGGACTGGACCCCGCCAGCCGGAGAGGACTAGCCAGCCTCAACACGGCCACGCCTCCGCCGCCCCGGGCGGGAGGCCGGCGTCTTCGCGCCAGGCGTCGCGGTTGGCCTGCAGGGTCACCTCGTCGAGGTCGGACAGGGGGTGCAGCCAGCCTGACTCGCTCCAGAAGGCTTCGGTCCAGCCGTGGCGGAGCGCCCAGGCCCGGTCGCGGGCCGCCGTATCGGGCGGAAGGGTCTCCGCCCGCCATTCCAGCACGAAGCCGAGATGCCAGACGGGAACCTGCTCCAGCGCCCCGCCCTGCATCGCCTCGGCCAGTTTGGCCGCCAGCCGCCGGGTCTCCTCCAGCCGGTATTCGAACTCGGCCTGTTTGCGTTGGGCGTAGCGGTCCCAGCCCTCCGGCGGCTCCGGATCCGGATCGGCGGTCACGCGCCGTTTCCAGCCTTCGGATGCCCGGCGCCGCCACAGGTTGGCCAGGCCGACGTCATAGCGCTGCGCCAGGGAGGCCGCGGTCTCGCCGGCCTCCCATGCCCGGCGCACCGCGCGCCAGGTGTCTTCGCAGCGGAGTTTTCGGGTGCGTCCCTCGAACATGGACGCAGGATCTGACGCCGCTGCGTCAGAATCGGTCGTGTTCATCCGAAAGCTGGCCCCTCTCCCATTGGGAGAAGGCGCAGAACTCTAGACCGGCGGCTGCGGGGGGGCCGTGATGACCTCGACGTTGTCGTTCAGCAGGTAGGCCAGTTCGTCGAGGGCGACGCGGCGTTCGGCGGGGGTGGCGGCGGCCTCGACGGCGGCGATCTTGACCGGAATGTCCTCCGATATGCCGCGCAGGATGCATTTCAGGTCGCCGTCCGTGCCCCGCTCCTTGAGGATGACATGGCCCTGCATATCGAGGGCGGCCAGTTCGGCGGCGTGGGCGCGGAAGCCCGTGAAGGCCTCGCCCGTCGCGAAGTCGGACTGGTCCATCACGCCGGCGTCGATCCATCCCTGGACCACGCCCTTCAGCGCGCCGGAGCGGGCGACGATATCGGCGAACAGAGGCTCGCCCGAAACGGACACCGGCGCGTCGGCGGCGGGCGGCGGCAGGGCTGCGGCCATGGCCACATTGGGGTCGGAGAGCAGCAGGGAGACCGCCAGGGCGACGCCGCAGGACATGGCTAACCTCATATAGTTGGCCGAATCGCGATTTCGGCGTTGAACCGGCTTACGCCCGACCCGTAAACGAGGGTTTACCTTTCCGAATTTCGAGCTCGCCCGATGACCGCCCGCACCCAGGCTCTCGACATGCTTCGCGGCGTCGCCCGCAAGGACGCAGACGGACGCATCCTGCACCATTTCGCGACCGATCCCGGCCGTGTGGACCGCATGGGGGTGGAGGCCGCGGGCCTGTATCTGGACCTGTCGAAACAGGCCTGGAGCGCCGAAGGGTTCGAGGCCGCGCTGGACCTCGCCCGAACCTGTGACGTCGAGGGACGACGCAACGCCCTGTTCGCCGGCGAGGCGGTGAACAATACGGAAGGCCGGGCGGTGCTGCATCCGGCGCTGCGGGCCGCCGATGACGCGGATTTCCGCGCGCTCGGCGAACCCGTGTCCGCCGAGGTCGCCGCGGCGCGCAAGGCCATGGCCCGGTTCGCGACCGACATCGGCTCGGGCGCCGAGGGGGGTGGCACCAACCAGCCGTTCACGGCCATCGTCCATATCGGCATCGGCGGGTCCGACCTGGGGCCGCGACTGTTGTGGGACGCCCTGCGGCCGCTGGAGCCGGTCATCGACCTGAGGTTCGTGGCCAATATCGACCCGCGCGAAATGGGCGAGGCCCTGGCCGGGCTGGACCCCGAGACGACGCTGGTGGTGGTGGTGTCCAAGACCTTCACCACCCAGGAAACCCTGGCCAATGCCGAACTGGCCAAGGCCTGGCTGGCCGAGAGCCTGTCGCCGAAGCGGATAGTGCATCACCTGATCGGGGTGACGGCGGCGCCGGACAAGGCCGCGGCCTGGGGCTGCGGCCGGACCTTCGCCTTCCGCGACTGGGTCGGGGGGCGGTACTCGCTGTGGTCGGCGGTCAGCCTGTCGGTGGCGGTGGCCCTGGGCTGGGATGTGTTCGAGCGTCTGCTGAACGGCGCCCGGGCCATGGACGAGCATTTCCTGTCAGCCGACCTGGAGCGGAACGCCCCGGTGCTGCTGGCCCTGGCCCAGATCTACAACGTCGAGGGCCGCGGACGCATGGCCCGGACGGTGGCGCCCTATGCGCACGGCCTGCGCCGTCTGCCGGCCTTCCTGCAGCAGCTGGAGATGGAGTCGAACGGCAAGCGGGTGAAGCGCGACGGCTCGCCCGTCGACACCGCCACCAGCCCGATCGTCTTCGGTGAGCCCGGCACCAACGGCCAGCACGCCTTCTTCCAGCAGATTCACCAGGGCCCGCAGGTGGTGCCGGCGGAGTTCATCGTCGTGGGCCATACCTCCGGGGGGGCGATGGATGCGCGCGAGGGCGACGCGCCGCTCTGGTCCAACGCCCTCGCCCAGGCGCAGGCGCTGATGGTCGGCAAGACCGAGGCCGAGGCCCGGGCCGAGCTGATCGCCGCCGGAGCGGACGCGGCCGAGGCCGACCGGCTGGCCCCGCACAAGACCTTCCCCGGCGATCGCCCGTCGACGACGATCCTGATGGACGCCGTGTCGCCCGAGGCGGTCGGCGCCCTGATGGCCCTCTATGAGCACAAGACCTTCGTCGAGGGGGTGATCCAGGACATCAACAGCTTCGACCAGTGGGGCGTCGAACTGGGCAAGGCGCTGGCGAAGGTCGTTCTGGCCGATGTCGCGGCGGGGGAGCCGTCCGCGGGGCTGGATCCGTCGACGGCGGAGCTGATGAAGCGGCTGATGGTCTAGGGCGGAGCGTAACCCCGGGCAGCCTCGTGGCAGGTCCCGGTTGCCTGACGTCAATCAGGGAAGGGCAGCCCGGTCCGCTCGCCGATCTATTCCGGCTCGCCCGGTTCATCGTCACTGCCGGCCGAGGCCGGCGGGAGCGCTGTCGTGCCCTGGTCGGGGTCGGCCGGCGGTTCTGACGGGGCAGGCTCCGGGTCGGTCGCGGCCGGGTCCGTGGCCTCATTTTCAGGCGCGTTGCGGAGCGAGCCGCCTTCCGGGGTCCCGCAGTTGTTGGTGGACCCTTCGCACCTGAGAACGACCTTGCCGCCGTTAAGTTCGTCGGCGCGTTGCGCCAGGGCCGGTCCGCCGACGGCCATCGCCGCGACAGCGACCGTGAGGCTCAATGCAAACCGTGAGGACTTCGGCAGACGCGAGGCCATAGGACCGCTCCGTTTTGAATGCGCTGTAGACGCAGGGCCCGTCGAGGGGCCGCCCGGGCAAGGGAGGCTGGATGCCGGGGAGGGGCAAGTCAAGCTGACCCGCCCGGTCCTGACCGTCAGCCGACGGGCGGAAGGGATGGAGACTACCAGCGACGCTCGTAGCGATAGTCGCGGTCATCGCGGCGGTCGTCGCGGCGGTCGCGGCGGTAGTCGCGGCGATCCCGGCGGTCGTCCCGGCGGTCGTAGCGGTCATACCGGTCATAGCGGTCGCGGCTGTTGATGCCGTGCTCGCGCTCCCAGTGGCCCTGGTTCCGGTAGCAGCGGCCGCCGCGGTAGTAGCCGCAGTCGTCGTCATCGCCCGAGCTGGCGCCGAGCGCCGCGCCGGCCAGGGCGCCGCCGGCGACCCAGGAGCCGTCGCCATCGCCGATCAGGGCGCCGGCCAGCACGCCGACGGCGGCGCCGATCAGGACATCCTCGGTACGATCGCTGTCACGGTCGCGGTCCCGGTCGCGGTGACGGCTCTGGGCGTCGGCCGGGCTGGCGGCCATCAGGCTCAGGGCCATGGCGCCGATCACGGCCGGAGCAGCGAAAGCGGTGTTCGAAAACGTCTTCATGGTCGGACCCCCTGGTGGTTGCGCCGGCGGATACGCCAAGCTTGACCACAGACGTAGAACGGAGCGTCTGAACGGACCTCAAGGTCGCCGTTCATCCCGCGTTCATCCGCAAACAGCCTTGCCAAGGGCGGTTCGCTCAGCCGAACATGGGTATCGAGCATGGGAGACGGCGGTGGCGAGGCTGGTGCGGAGTAGCGTGATCGTCCTGGCGCTGGCGGCGACGGCGTCGTGCGCCACGGCCCAGGATCGGCCCGCACCACAGCAGCCGCCTCCGGTGACGGCGCCCGCGCCGCCGCCGCCGCCGCCACCTCCACCCCCGCCGCCGCCACCCGCCGACGTCCGCATCTCGGCGCCCTCCACCCTCGACGCCGTGGCCGGGATCCTGGCGCGCGAGACCGACGCCGAGGCGGCGGCGACGGCGCTGATCGCCCTGACCAATGAACGGTTCACGGCCGGCGACCTGCCGGGCGCGGAGGCCGCGATCGGGGCGGCCGTCCAGGTCGTGGAGACCCGGTTCGGCCCGGACGGGACCCAGGTCGGTCGGCCGCTGACCGTGCGGGCGCGGCTGAGACTGGAGCAGGGCGACTACGACGGGGCCCTGGCGGACATCGACCGCACCCTGGCCCTGCTGGACCGGGAGGCCGCGCCGGACCCTGTGCACCGGGCGACCCTGATCTATGACCGCGCCCGGGCCTTTGACTTCATGGGTCGCAATGAGGAGGCGGAGGCGGCGGCGAGGGCCAGTCTGGCGCTGCGACGCGAACATCTGGGGCCGGTGCATGAAAAGACCGCCGACAGCCTGAACCTGGTCGCCAACGCCCTGACCGCCCAGGGCAGGCATGCCGAGGCCGATCCGCTCTACCGGCAGGTTCTGGGCATGTATGAGGTGCTGTACGGCCCGACCGACTATCACGTGGCCATCGTGCTCTCGAACCTCGGCAACTCGCTGCGGCGCACCGGGCGGGCGCATCAGGCGGCGCCGCTGTATGCGCGGGCGGTGGCCATAGCCGAACAGGCGGACGACCCCGTGCTGCTGGCCCAGTGCCTGACCAACCAGGGCTGGTTCCTGCATGTGACGGGGGACGGCGCGGGGGCCGAGCCGGCGTTCCGGCAGGCGCTGGAACTGGCGCTGCAGATCGTCGGGCCGGACCATCCCTTCACCGGCAATGCGCGGGCCAATCTGGGCTACGCCCTGTCCGACCAGGGCCGCTGGGCCGAGGCCGAGGCGCCGTTCCGCGAGGGGCTGGCGGCCTATGAGGGCGGGGTGGGGCCGGAGAGCCCCGACCTGCTGGAGACGATCGAGGGCTACGCCGCCGTGCTGGACCGGCTGGGCCGGGCCGATGAGGCGGAGGCCCTGTACCGGCGCGCCCTGACCATCGCCTCGACCCGCCTGCCGCCGGCCCACGCCGACGCCATGGACGGGGCGCAGAAGCACGCCGGCTTCCTGATCCGCCAGAACCGCCCGGACGAGGCGCTGGGCCTGGTCCGGGCGGAACTGGGCGACCTGCTGGGACAGGACGGGCGGGGTCGGGACTGGCGCACCCGTGTGCGGGGCGCCCGGCCGCTGTTCGCGCGTCAGGTCGAGGCGGGCTGGGCGCTGGCGGCCGCCGCGCCCTAGCGCGGGTAGGACATCGGCACGTTGAGATCGGCGCCCGAGGCCGCGACGGTGAATTTCACCTGGTCGAAGGTCGGGGCGGCCCGCAGGGTTTCGGCGTTCAGCATCGCCCAGCCCTCGGCGGGCATCGAACCGTTCATCGCCATCTGGCCGTCGCCGTCCGCATCGTGCAGCACCATCAGGGCATAGTCGCCCGGCGCGACGTTGCGGAAGGTCAGCCGCACCGCGCCGGTGTGCGGATCGGTGACGCGTTGGCCATAGGCGCCCGCGGGCTGCATGAACTGGCCCTCGGTCTGCAGGGCGGCGAGCAGGACGCCGCCGCGGGCCTGGACCCCCGTCAGGGTGACGGTGACGTCGCCGGCGAAGGCGGGGGCCGCGAGGGAGAGCGCCGCGACGGCGGCGAGCGACAGGGTCTTGAGCAGCATGGAAGTCTCCTGGGCAGTGAGCGACGGGCCATCCCGCCGCAATCTGCAGCGAGCTTTATGATGTAAAGTACATTGCGTCAAGTCCATTGCGGCGGCCCCGCTTGACGCCCCTGCCCGTCGATCTTATCTGCCCGCCGTTAGCACTCTCGTGTCCCGGCTGCCAAAGCCGCGCGGGAAGGCCTCAAGACACACTCTCAGGGAGACAGACAAATGGCGTTTCGTCCGCTCGGCGACCGCGTGCTGGTAAAGCGCGTGGAAGAGGAATCCAAAACCAAGGGCGGGATCATCATTCCCGACTCGGCCAAGGAAAAGCCCCAGGAAGGCGAAGTCGTCTCGGTCGGCCCCGGCGCCCGCGATGAGGACGGCAAGCACGTCGCCATGGACCTGAAGGCCGGCGACCGCATCCTGTTCGGCAAATGGTCGGGCACCGAGGTCAAGATCGACGGCGAAGACCTGATCATCATGAAAGAGTCGGACGTTCTCAGCGTCCTCAGCTGAGTGACTGGTGATTGGTGATTGGCGGCTGGCGCGACCGAGACCGGTTCGCCGCCGCCGCTGATCCCGAAAAATCACCAGCCACCGACCACCAACCACCCATTTCAAGGAGCTGCCAGATGGCTGCCAAACAGGTTATGTTCTCCACTGACGCGCGCGAAAAGATGCTGCGCGGCGTCAACGTCCTGGCCAATGCGGTCAAGGTCACCCTCGGTCCCAAGGGCCGCAACGTCGTGATCCAGAAGTCCTTCGGCGCTCCGCGCTCGACCAAGGACGGCGTCTCGGTGGCCAAAGAGATCGAGCTGGAAGACGCCTTCGAGAACATGGGCGCCCAGATGATCCGGGAAGTCGCCTCCAAGACCAATGACAAGGCCGGCGACGGCACCACCACCGCCACCGTCCTGGCCCAGTCGATCGTCCAGGAAGGCCTCAAGGCCGTGGCCGCCGGCATGAACCCGATGGACCTGAAGCGCGGCATCGACAAGGCGGTCACCGCCGTCCTCGCCGACATCAAGGCCTCGAGCCGCAAGGTCTCCGCCAACTCCGAAATCGCCCAGGTCGGCACCATCTCGGCCAACGGCGACAGCGAAGTCGGCGACATGATCGCCAAGGCCATGGAAAAGGTCGGCAACGAAGGCGTCATCACGGTTGAGGAAGCCAAGACCGCCGAGACCGAACTCGACGTCGTCGAGGGCATGCAGTTCGACCGCGGCTACCTGTCGCCCTATTTCATCACCAACGCCGACAAGATGGAGGTCCAGCTCGAGGAGCCCCTCATCATGCTGCACGAGAAGAAACTCTCGTCGCTGCAGTCGATGCTGCCGATCCTGGAAGCCGTGGTCCAGTCGGGCCGCCCCCTGCTGATCATCGCCGAGGACATCGAGGGCGAGGCCCTGGCCACGCTGGTCGTCAACAAGCTGCGCGGCGGCCTGCGCGTCGCCGCCGTCAAGGCCCCGGGCTTCGGCGACCGCCGCAAGGCCATGCTGGAGGACATCGCCGTCCTGACCGGCGGCACGGTGATCTCGGAAGACCTCGGCATCAAGCTTGAGAACGTCACCCTCGACATGCTCGGCAAGGCCAAGAAGGTCACCATCACCAAGGACGACACCACCATCGTGGACGGCGTCGGCGAGAAGGACGCGATCGAGGCCCGCATCGGCCAGATCAAGGCCCAGATCGAGTCCACCACCTCGGACTACGACAAGGAGAAGCTGCAGGAACGTCTGGCCAAACTGGCCGGCGGCGTCGCGGTCATCCGCGTCGGCGGCTCGACCGAGGTCGAGGTCAAGGAGAAGAAGGACCGCGTCGACGACGCGCTGAACGCCACGCGTGCAGCCGTTGAAGAAGGCATCGTCCCCGGCGGCGGCATCGCCCTGCTGAAGGCGACCAAGGCGCTGGAAGGTCTGAAAGGCGACAACGCCGACCAGACCGCCGGCATCGCCATCATCCGCCGCGCCATCCAGGCCCCGATCCGTCAGATCGTCGAGAACGCGGGCGTCGAAGGCTCCATCGTCGTCGGCAAGGTGCTGGAGAACGCCTCGGCGACCTTCGGCTTCAACGCCCAGACGGAAGAGTATGTCGACATGATCCAGGCCGGCGTCATCGACCCCGCCAAGGTCGTGCGCACCGCCCTGCAGGACGCCGCCTCCGTGGCCGGCATCCTGATCACGACGGAAGCGGCGGTGGCCGATGCGCCGAAGAAAGCGAGCGGCGCCGGCGGCGGCGACATGGGCGGCATGGGCGGCATGGGCGGGATGGACTTCTAGTCCACCAAGTCAGGTTGTCATCCCGGCCTTGAGCCGGGACGGAAGAGGGCGGCTCCGGGGACGGGGCCGCCCTTTTTGGTTGGAGATACCGGTTGTCGTGGCCGACCAGTTAGCGTTGCCAGCGAGCCTGACGATCCGCAAAGCGTTGTTTCGAAGTTCGATCCTCATCCGGATCAAAATCGCTATCAACTGAGTCCACCCACAACATGATCATTGCCCATCCATTCGCTTGGCTCATGATCTGCTCGTAAGTGTTCGGTACGGTGTCCCCAATGTTGGTTTCTAACCAGTTCTCGCCGCCGATCTGTCGAAGGCCGCTGACTCGGCCAGCTGCACTCCCCAAATAGTGAAAGCCGGTGTTGCGTGGGACTGGGCTGCCTCTCCAGACGCATAACGTGGGGAAACCCGCGTTCCGATATACTCTCTTAATCACACCATCCTTTACGATCAGAATGGCAATCTTCTGATCATGGTATTGAGCATATGCGCGGGCGGCCGCGTCCTTGCTGACTTCGTACGTCTCGTGAACCGCGACGACATGTTTGAGGTCCGGGTCTCCGGTCCTTGCAATCATGTTTCTGAGATGCGGCGGCGGCATGAGGATTAGGGCTGAAAATTGATTCGCCTCCGCCTCCATACGGATTGCGCGCACTTGTTCAGTATCAGGCCAGCGGGCCATGTCGGCCTGCGAACAGACAAACTGCCCTTCCTTCACCGGTTTATGGAAAGGAAGCAGGAAGTGGCCAAGTTCGTGCCCGATAGTGAAGCGACGGCGGCGGTAATCGAGACCCCGTTTCACTAGAACGAATCCGAAACTTCGGACCTCATCGGTTAGAAGTCCGCCGATGAACCCGTCGGCTTCGATGTCCTGGATCTCGCCAATATCGAGTTGCAGAGCCAGTTCTTCGATGGCGACAGGGATCTTGAGCGCCGGTTCCTGTCTCAAGATTTTGGTGACAAGACTCGACGGCGACCCAGCGCCGTCTAGATCGAGACGTGTCACCAACATCGGACGCTCCTAGCGATTCTTCAGGCGATCCATCATCATTTTAATCGTCTCGCGGTCGTTTTCCGACAGGCCCTTAAGGTCGCGATACATGGCTACGACTTCCGGGCTCTGCTGATCGCCTTCTGGATTCTCACCTACTAAGTCCGAGATACTGGTGCCTAACGCTGTAGCCAGTTTGGCTAACAGTTCGATCGTCGGGTTCTTTGAGCGCCCCGTCTCCAAATCCCAAACATGAGCCTTGGAAGCCCCGATCTCGTCGGCAAGGTCCTGAAGGGATTTGGCCTTCTTTAGCCGGAGCTCTTTCAGCTTGGCCGCTAACGCCACACAGCTCTCCATCTCTCAATTAGCGGTGCCGGGCACGCTATCGCGACCCGGCACCATACGATTTTGTACCACACCACTTGACGAAATCAATGTGCGTCTTTATCTGTACGATATCGTTTTGTCTCATGGGTTACAGATCAAAGAAAGGTCAGGCAGATGGCGAAGAATACGGGTTCAAACTTTCGGCGCGGGGCTGTCACTGGGCGCACCCAGTTCGTTCGGCCTGACGGGCTTTTCCAAAAGCGCGACGAACGCACTGGGGCGTTCATGGAGGTCAAGCAGTCCCCCGGGAAGTTCAAGGGTATCGCGACCGAGCCAGATGGCCGCGACACCGAAAATAGCTAGGAGGCGAGGATGACGACTCTGGAAATCGCCCATGTTCGTGAGCAGGGCGTCGACATGATCATCGTTCCGCTGGACCGTTCTTTTCACCACAAGTCGTCCAGCCAACAGAACGCGATGCGCAATGAAATTCAGGCGCGTGCGGCGTCGGCAGGCTTGCGCGGCTCAGTGGCTCTCGTCTGGGAGGTGAGTGGTGGACGCATGGGCTTTCTTGCACCGCCCAACTGGCAGAATTTTTTCCGCAGCATCGATTTGGGTTGGGTCTTCGCCAACCTCAATCGCGAACTTTCCTGGTGAGCTGAGCAACTCTAATGGCCGTCTACGCAGTAAGCTACGATCTCCGCGCCCCTGGCCGGAACTACGAGCCTCTTTGGGAGCGCCTGAGGCAATACACACATGCCAAGGCGCTGGAATCATATTGGCTCGTTGATACGACTTGGTCTGCCACGCAGGTTCGCGACGATCTGAAGCGCTTGGTCGATGCCAACGACATGATTCTGGTTGCCCAGCTCGCTGGCGAGGCGGCGTGGACGACCCTGTTGCCCGGTGCGGCGAAGTTTCTCCAAGATCGATTTGGGAAGAAGGGCTAGATCAATGTCGCTGTCGGACCACAAGCGCTCGGTCTCTTTGATCTGCCAATCCTGCGCCAGCACTGAATTTGAGCACGACGACGAAGATTCGACCGGAAACGTGCAGTGTGCCGCATGCGGGCGGCAATACACGCGGGATGAGCTGATCGAGGCAAACAGCGAGCTTATCGCAGCCAACGTCGATGAGGTTAAAGCGGAGATCGTGGCCGACTTCCGCAGGACGATGCAGAAGTCATTCAAGAACTCCAAATTTATCAAGGTGCGGTGATGACGTTGTCGCTTGACCTGGGCGACTTCATTGCGGCATTCGCCGTGGCCGTTTCGATATGGGCCATAGTGCAAACTGGTCGTTTCAATAGGCGTCAAACGAGGTTCGAGAGTACCGCGGAACGTCTCAACCAGCTGCTTATCGACCGTGAAGCCTCAGATAACGCAGCGCAGCGGCAAGCCGATGTCAGCGTTAGGTTTTTCAAAGTCGGCAAGTCCTCAAAGCTGAAAGTCTTCAATAGGGGCAAGTCCGACGCGAGGAATGTCCGAATAGAGGAAATCGGTGACGCTGGCCTGTTGATGGCCAGCGAGATCGAACGGAAATTTCCGGTCAAGATTCTGGAGCCGCAGGGCTACCTTGATCTAATCGCAGTGGTGCATCTCGCGTCAGCCAGCTCAACTCACGTACGGCTAACTTGGGATGACAGTTCCGGCGAGGGGCATACCAAAGAGCTCTTTCCGGTTCGCTGACGGAAGATTTTCCGCCGTCCGGCGTTTGGCCGTCTCACGCAGCTAGGTTGCTCCCGCACGTTTGCCAAAAAGGACTTCCGACACGCGCCCGCCGTCGATCCCGAAGGCTTGGCCAATGTCGCGTTGCGGGGTCGACGGATTTTCCGCCGCGTATTCCTTTATGCGCGAAGCCATGTTGTCTGTGACTGCGCGGGCGCGAACCGGGGCGCGCCGTCCGTGATACTGGCGACGAGTCTCCTCGGCGAGCTCCGCCAGTTCAGGGAGATCAAGCTCCACTGCCAATTCGTGCAGCCTGGTCCGGATTTGAGGGATGGTTCGCCCCATTTGTATCTCCGATGATCCTTAGGCTGTGCAGTTAGTATCGGCCCGGACCAATTCAAGACCGGCGTTCTTCGAGAAGCTCGAAGCGTTCCTCTGTTGAGGTAGCACTCAGCACCCGCCAGCACGCGACGCCTAGTCCGCTCTCCCGATGGAGGAAGAGACGAGAGGGCCACCCGCCCCGGCGCGCCTCAAGGACGCTGCGCGCCGCTCGCGCGGCAGGCCGGGACGGCCTGGCTTTGTCGGCAAGGGCCGGTCGCTGGCGCGACCGGGGGGACCCGCGCCGGGTCGGGCGACCGGGGCTGGGCGTGTCGGGCGCGCGGGGCGCGCCGACCTTGGGAACTGGATGTTTAAACCGCTCATCCCGGCGAAAGCCGGGACCCAGAGCTGTCCAGCTTGGCGGCGGCGTTTCAGGACGAGCGTGCGTGTCCGAGGCTCGGGCTGACATCACCCAAAGCACTGGGTCCCGGCTTTCGCCGGGATGAGCGGATGGTGGGTGTGTCAGGCGCCCCTCCACCACGCTTCGCGCGGTCCCCCTCCCCCATAAGGGGGAGGAGAAGCCGTTGTCTTACTGCGCCGGACGGACCTCGACGGGCAGGCCCAGCGCCTCGAGTTGGGGCTGGACGACGGAGGCGTCGCCGACGACGACCCAGACGAACTGGCCGGGGTCGATGGCGGCGCGGGCGGCGGCGTCCATGTCGGCGGCGGTCAGGGCGCGGGTGCGGCTGGCCAGGGTTTCCTGATAGTCGTCCGGACGGCCGTAGAGGGCGTTGGAGCGCAGGGCGCCGAGGATCTGGCCCGAGGTCTCGAAGCCGCCGGCCAGGCCGCGGGTGTCGCCGTTGACGGTGCGCTCCAGCTCCGCGGGGGTGACGCCGTCGGTGGTCAGGAAGCGCTCGTACTGGGCGATCAGGGCGGCGACGGATTCGCCCGTGCGGTTGGCCTGGACCGGGGCGTTGACGATGTAGGGGGCGCGGTGCTGGAGCGTGTTGATCGAACCGCGCACGCCGTAGGACCAGCCCTTGGTTTCGCGCAGGTCGGCGTTGATCCGGCTCAGGAAGTCGGTGCCCAGCACGCTGTTGGCGGCGTTCAGGGTCAGCAGGTCGTCCGTGCCGGAGACGGGCAGGACCATGCCGCCGTAGATGATCGACTGCGGCGACTGCGGCCGGTCGATCAGGACGATGCGGGCGGTGGTGGCGGGGATGTCGGCCGGGAAGGCCTTGGTTCCGCGCGGGGCGGCCGGGGCGCGCCAGTCGCCGAAGGCCCGCTCGAGCCGCGCCCGGACGTCGGCCAGCGGCAGGTCGGAGACGACGAAGATGCGGGCGTTGTCGGGGCGGACCCATTGCGCATGCTCGGCGATCAGGTCCTCGCGGGTGAGGGCGGTGATCGTTTCCGGCGTGCCCGTGCCGTTGAAGGGCCGGCCATAGGGGCTGGTCTCGCCATAGATCAGGCCCGGCAGGGCGCGGGCGGCGAGGGCGGCGGGCTGGGTCCGCTCATTGGCCAGGGCGGCGAGGCGCTGGGCGCGCAGACGCTCGACCTCGGCCGGGGCGAAGGCGGGGTTGCGGACCATGTCGGCCAGCAGGACCAGCGAGGGGTCGAGGTTGGTGGTGACGGCGGTCAGGCTGGCGGCGGTGCGGTCCATGGAGGCGCCGAGATTGACCGATGCGCCGAGCCGCTCCTGGGCCTCGGCCAGGGCGTTGGAATCGCGGCTGGTGGTGCCCTCCTGCATGAGGTTGAGCATCATGGAGTGGACGCCCAGGGCGTTGGCGTCGTCGGCCGCATAGCCGGCGTCGAACTCGACCGCGACGCGGGTGACGGGGACGGTGGTCGACCGGGCGTAGACGATCTCGACGCCGTTCGAGAGGGTCGCGCGCTCGACGGTCGGGAAGTCGATATTGGGGACGTCGCCGATGGTCGGCATGGGATCGCGGGCGACGCGCTGGATCTCGGCGGCGGGGACGGGGGTGGCGCCCGAGGGGGCGGCGGCGGCCTCGGCATAGGCCTCGCGGTCGCCGGGCTCGACGATCTGGCTGTAGACCGGCCGGCTCAGCCAGCGCTGCATGGCGTCGCGCACCTGGGCCGGGGTGACGGCGGCGTAGGCGGCCAGCTGGGTGCGGTAGAAGTTCGGGTCGCCGGCGTAGAGCTGGCCCTCGGCGAGGGCGGAGGCCTTGCCGTTGACCTGTTCCAGACCCTGGATGGTGCGGGCGGCGTACTGGGTGACGACGCGGTCGATCTCGTCCTGGGTCGGGCCGTTGGCCATCAGGTCGGCGAGGACGGCGTCCATGCGGGTCGCGACGGCCGCGGCGTCGCCGCCGGGCTTCACATTGGCCGAATAGGTGAAGAAGCCGAGGCGGTGGAAGGCCTGGGCCCCGGCGCTGACGCCGGAGGCGGACTGGTCGCCGCGCACGAGGGCGTTGTCGAGGCGCGAGGAGGCGAGGCCGCCGAGGATGGAGGCGCCGACGCTGAGCGGGACGGCGTCGGGGTCGAGCATGCCGGGCACGACCCAGGCGCGGCTGATGCGGGTCTGGGCGACGCGGTCGTGCAGGACTTCCTCGACCGGGGCGGCGAGGGTCGGGATGTCGGCGGCGGCGGGGACATTGACCGGGCCGCGCGGGATGGACCCGAAATAGCGCTCGGTCAGGGTGCGGGCGGCAGCCTCATCGATGTCGCCGGACAGGACCAGCACGGCGTTGTTGGGGCCGTAGTTCTCACGGAACCAGTTGCGCACGGTCTCGAGGCTGGCGGCGTCGAGGTCGGCCATCGAACCGATGGTCGAGTGGCGATAGGGGTGGCCGACGGGGAAGAGCGCGTCCTGCTGGGCGTAGGAGGTCAGGCCGTAGGGCTGGTTGTCGCGCTGGCGCTTCTCGTTCTGGACGACGCCGCGCTGAAGATCGAGCACGTCCTGGCCGACCTGGCCGAGGAGGTAGCCCATGCGGTCGCTTTCGAGGAACAGGGTCTGCTCCAGCGCCGGGGTCGGGACGGTCTCGAAATAGTTGGTGCGGTCGAACCAGGTGGTGCCGTTCAGGCCGGTGGCGCCGGCGGCGCTCATGGCCTGGATGTGGCTGGTCGGGGAGTTTTCGGAGCCGCCGAACATCAGGTGTTCGAACAGGTGGGCGAAGCCGGTGGAGCCGGCCGGCTCGTCCTTGGAGCCGACATTGTACCAGATGGACACCGCGACCACCGGGGCCTTGCGGTCCTCATGGACGATGACGGTCAGGCCGTTGTCGAGCTGGAAGCGCGACCAGGGGATGTCGACGCGGGCGACGAGGTCGGCGACGGGCGCGCCCTGCAGCGGCGCGGCCTGCGGCAGGGCCGGCGCGACGGCTGCGGGTGGAGATCCGGCGTCGGGCGACAGGGCCCAGACCGAGGACGCGGGCGCGATGACCGCGAGAATGGCCGCGAGCGAGACGAGACGACGACGCATGAAGAACACCCCTGTTGACTGACGGTCGTGACCATAGCCGGGGCGTTCAGACACGCAATGCCCGGCGCGGCGGCCTCAGCACGCCGCGACCGTTTGTCCGGGGGCCTCAGTCCTCGAGCGGCGGCAGGCCGGCTTCCTTGCGGGCGGCGGCGGCGGCTTTCTTTTCAGCCTTGGCGGCGGCCTTTTCGGCGGCCTTCTTGGCGTCGGCGCGATCACGTTCCTGACGTTCGAAACTGTAGTTGGGCTTTCGGGCCATGCTGTTTCCTTTTTTGGGCGCTGGGGGAGCGCCGGGCTGGGTGCGCGCCGTCGGCGGGCGCTGCTGACCCCAAGGTGGGGCAAGCAGGACGCCGGGGCAACCATTGACGGTCAATCGACGGCGATGACCTCGACGGTCTGGCCGGCGACGACGGCTTCGTCCCCCACCTGCTTGTTCATCAGGGCGACGGCGAGGGGGGAGACATGGCTGACCGAGCCGGCGGCGGGGTCGGCCTCGTCCTCGCCGGTGATGCGCCAGGTCTGGGTGCGGCCGTCGGCGCGTTCGAGGGTGACGGAGCCGCCGAAACGGACCCGGCCGTCCGGCTCGGTCTCGACCAGCTGGGCGGTGGCGCGGCGCGCGGACCAGTAGCGCAGGTCGCGCGTGGCGCGGGCCATGGCGGTGCGGTCGGCCTCGATGGAGCCGTGGGCCTGGGCGGCCGAGTACGCCGCGCGGGCCGAGGCCAGGGCGGCCTCGATCAACGCCAGGCCAGACGGGGTGACCAGGTTCGGGTGGGGCGATATCGGACGGTCGGGAAGGTCGGCGGCCGTGGCCTCCAGATCTTCCTCGCGGGTAAAGGCGACGCTCATGGGGGATGAGCGTATGCGGGTTTGGGGGGTTCCCGGAGCGATATTTCACCCACCCCCGCTTTCGTCATCCTCCGGCGAGCGCAGCGAGACCGGGGGACCCGGCGGCGCCGCGACGGCGGCGAAACACCGCTGTGTCCGGTATTGGCGCTCCCGGCAGGGTCGCGCTCTCGCGCGCCGCTGGGTCCCCCGGTCTCCGCGGCTGCGCCGCTTCGCCGGAGGATGACGAAAGCAAGAAGAGGTCGTTGGAAGGGGGACATGATACTGGCTGCGCGATGACCGATACGAAGACAGTTCACATCATCGGGGCCGGGCCGGCCGGGCTGATGGCCGCCGAGCGGCTGGCGCGGGCGGGGATGGCGGTGACGGTGCATGAGGCCATGCCGTCCGTGGCGCGGAAATTCCTCATGGCCGGGCGAGGCGGGCTGAACCTGACCCATTCGGAGGACATCGCGCCTTTCACGGGACGGTATGGCGAGGCGGCCGGGACGGTCGGGGCGTGGCTGGAAGCCTTCTCGCCGACGCATCTGATCGGCTGGGCCGAGGGGCTGGGGCAGGCGACGTTCACGGGCTCGTCGGGACGGGTGTTTCCGCGGGCGATGAAGGCCTCGCCCCTGCTGCGGGCCTGGCTGGGACGGCTGGCGGAACTTGGAGTCGCGGTGC